>JBJTTE010000329.1:0-13770 GCA_046080005.1 Erythrobacter sp. | reverse complement strand
GAGATCGAAGAAGTCGCGCGAATGGTAGATCGCCGGATCAACGACCGTCGGCCCCGGCGTCATCGGGCTGTCCTCGCGCAGGCGCTCGGGCACTGTGTGGGTGTCCATGTCGAGCAACTCGTCATAGGTGATGCCCTTGGAGCGGTTGGTGCCCGTCAGTGTTTCAACCATTGTCTCTCTCCCGTCTTTCTGTGCCCGGCTCAAGCCGGATCGAAATGGAGCCGCAGCGTCTGCATCCCGCGAAGGATGTGGCTGGCGGCGAACTGGAAGGGGTTGTCCGGATCGGCGAAGCGCAGGCCCGGCAGGCGTTCGAGCACGAACGGCAGCGCGGTCGCCATCTCCAGCCGCGCAAGGTGCATGCCCAGACAGGTATGCACCCCGGCTCCGAAAGCGATGTGTTCGCGGACATTGGCGCGGGCGACATCGAACTTGTCGGGATCGGCGAATTTGGCCGCGTCGCGGTTTGCCGAGCCGTAGCGCAGCAGCAGCGGCTCGCCGGCCTTCAGCGCGACCCCGCCGAGCACCGTGTCCTCTTTCACCACCCGCCACATGTTGTGCGACGGGGACAGGTGCCGCGCGGTCTCCTCGACCCATCCAGGAACAAGCGCCGGATCGGCCATGATCGCCGCCCGCTGCGCCGGATTGGCGAGCAACTGCGCAACGGCATAGGCGAGCGCGTGGGCGGTCGCCTCCTGCCCGGCGGTGAAGATCTGCTGGATGATCGAGAAGGCTTCCGCATCATCGAGCGGGCGTTCGCTCTCGCCCTCGGGAATGGTCGCGGTGACCAGCGAGGAGATCACGTCGTCCCCCGGATGTTCGCGCCGCTCGGCCATGATGCTGCGGAAATAGGCCTGCATCGCGATCTCGCTGCGGGCGAGGTCGGCGGGCTCTTCGGGCTTTGCATTGCCGTTGAGGCGCAGGATCGCCGCACGCACCCAGTCCTGGAACATCGGCAGATCCTCACGCGGCACGCCGAGCACGTCGGCGATGACGATGCCCGGCAGCATTTCGGCGAATTGCGACTTGAACTCGACTTCGCCCGCATCGGCGAAGCGGTCGATCAGCGCGTGGGTGACCTCGGCGATATAGGGCGCCATGCCATTAATGCGGCTGAGCGGCAGCGCGGCCATCGCGATCCGCTTGTAGCGCGTGTGCATCGGCGGATCGGCGGTGAGCAGGGTATCGCGCCGTTCGAGCCCCTGAGCGAGGATCGCCTCTTCCTCGGGCGCCAGGCTGCCCTTGCCGCCCGACCCCAGCAGCGCGGCGAAATTGCTGGAGAAGAACTTGGGCTTCTTGTTGACCTCAAGCACGAGCTCGTAGGTCGAGACCGATACAATGCCGGTCTTGGGGTCGCGGAACACCGGCGCTTCGCGGCGCAGCCGGTCATAATAGGGATAGGGGTTTTGGAGTGTCTCCGGGCTCGTCGCGTCAATCCGTTCAAGCGCATCCATCAGCTCTCTCCCAACCTTCGATTACGGAACAGGCAAAGCTCTGGCGATCCCGCACCGGTGAGGGAGTTGTGGCGCAAGCGATGGCAGGCCGGCGTTGATCTGAGTCAAAACGCCGGCCTGTCAAAAATGAGAGCGTGGAAAGGCGAGCGGGGCTACGGGACGCAGGTCACGCAGCATCCAGCGTGTCCCGCATGAGCGGACGAGAGCAACCCAACAAGAACTAGGCGCCGCGGTTGGAGCCAAGTTGCTAGCATGCTCCCACGTGAGGTCGAGCATTTCTGATGTCAGCTTAGGGGTCGAAAGCAGAATGGCGGCTTTTTTCTCCCGTTTCGCTAAAGCGGACGCGCGCTGCGCTCTATCTCGCAGCCATGGACGCGCACGCCTATCGCGCCTACCCTGCGGCCACACGCTTGAAAGGCGTGTCTTAGATCACTAATACAGTGCGAAGCGTCCGCGCGCGCGGCGGGCTATTGGGAGCAAAAGAGCAGGCATGAGCACCGAGACGCAGACCGTCACCGCTACGGAATTCACCCTGACCCCACCCGATCCGGTGCCGGTCGTCGCGCCCGAGCAGGCCGCAGGCTTGGTGCCGGTCACCACCGAGCAGAAGTCCAAGCTCGACACCAAGGTCGATGCCTTTGTCAACGAGCTGGTCTCGGTCGATGCCAATTCGCCGCAGTTCGGCGAGAAGGTCGATCAGATCACCCGCATGGGACAGGAGCAGATCCGCGCCGCCGCCGCGATGTCGAACCGTTTTCTCGATCGCCCGGTGCGCGCGATGGATGCCGATGGCTCGGTCGGCTTGGACCTGGCTGAACTGCGCCGTACGGTTGAAGACCTTGATCCCGGCAAGCAGGGCAAGCTCTCCGGCCCGCGCAAGATCCTCGGGATCATCCCCTTCGGCAACAAGATCAAGAACTACTTCGACAGCTACACATCTGCGCAGGGGCACATCGCCTCGATCCTGACCCGGCTCGAAAGCGGCAAGATGGAGCTGCATCTCGATAATGCCGCGATCGATACCGAGCGCCAGAAGCTCTGGGCGGCGATGGGCGAGCTTGAGCAGATGATCCACATCGCCAAGACGCTCGACGGGCGGCTGGAGGCCAAGGCGCTGGAACTCGACAGCTCCGATCCGGCCAAGGCCAAAGCGCTGCGGGAAAGCGCGCTGTTCTATGTCCGCCAGCGCACGCAGGACCTGCTGACCCAGATGGCTGTCAGCGTGCAGGGCTATCTGGCGCTTGATCTGGTCAAGAAGAACAATGTCGAACTGGTGAAGGGTGTCGACCGCGCCTCGACCACCACTGTCGGCGCGCTCCGCACCGCTGTGACCGTCGCGCAGGCGATGACCAACCAGCGGCTGGTGCTCGGCCAGATCACCGCACTCAACAAGACCACCAGCGACATCATCGATTCGACCAGCACGCTCCTTCGGGAGCAGACCGCGACGATCCACGAACAGGCGGCTTCGAGCACAATCCCGCTCGAGACGCTCCAGCGCGCCTTCCAGAACATCTATGACACGATGGACGAGGTCGACAATTTCAAGGTTCGCGCGCTCGAGTCGATGAAGCAGACGGTCAATGTCCTCACCAACGAGGTCGAGAAGTCCAAGGGCTATATCGCCCGCGCTGAAGGCCAGGCGCAGGCGCAGGCCAAGGTCGCCGCGTCCGAGCCCTCGCTGCTGGCACTCGATCGCTAATGCCCGATACCACGCCCGACAGCGACCGCATCCTGCGCGAGGCGAAGACCAGCCTTGTGGTCCAGCGCGATGGCGGCACGCATCGGCCAGGGCCGCGCAGCATCGGACGCGGGTCGGCGCAGCTCAAGGCGAAGAGTCTTGCGCGCCGCGCAGCGATGTTTGTGGCGGCGCTGTTCGCGATCTTCGTGGCAGCCGGCGTCGCCGGAGCGATCCTCAACGGGATCGGCTTCTGGGGTGTTATGGCCACCGCGCTGGCCTGCTTCGTAGCGGCGGCGGTGTTCATCCGCTATCCGGCCACCAAGGTGCCGCAGCGCGGCGAGTTGAAGCTCGGAAACCCGGCGCAGATGGTCGCCCGCACCGAACTGTGGCTTGAGGCCCAACGCCCGGCCCTGCCCCCACCCGCGCAGACCCTCGTCGACCAGCTTGGCGTGCAATTGGACGCATTGGGGCTGCAATTGAAGGGCCTCGGTGACGGCGAGCCCGCGATGGCCGAAGTGCGCGAACTGGTCGGCGAATATATCCCCGAAACAATCGACAACTACCGCAAGATCCCCGTGCACCTGCGGTCCGAGGAATATGCCGGCAAGACCGCCGATGCGCGGCTGGTCGAAAGCTTGACCAAGCTCTCGGGCGAGGTTGACCGGGTGACGCGGCGGCTGGCCGAAGGCGCGCTCGATGACCTCGCGATCAAGAGCCGCTATCTCGAATACCGCTATGGCGGGGCCGAGGCGCTTGAGGACATGCGCGGCGCCGGAATGCCCGACACCGGCGTGCCGCTGCCCGATTTCTCGATCCAACCCGCCAAGCAGGAGCGTTAAGCGATGCGCGTGACCCTGCCGCATAACCTTTCGAAAGAAGAGGTCCGCCGCCGGATGCGCGCCCATGCGGGCGAGATCGGCAGCTTCTTCCCCCCGGGTCTTGCCCATGTCACCACCGGCTGGCCCAGCGAAGACCAGATGAGCATCACCGCCGAAGTGATGGGCATCAGCATCCCCGGGAGGGTCGATGTCCGCGACAGCGAGGTGGTGATCTCGATGGAGCTGCCCTTTCTGTTCAACGTGATGCGCGCCCCGCTTGAGGCGGCGGTCAAGAAAGAAGGCGTGCGCCTCCTCGCCCCTTAGAGCGGTTGCCGACTCGGCCAACATCTGTCATAAGATTTGTACAGTTCGTTTGCCAAATTTGCCTGACACTTGGGATCGTGCGGCAGATCGGCTGATTGGTCGATTCGGACGGGAAGGACGGGTAACATGGCGCCGGCCACACATGCGGCGGCAGGAGCAGAAGTGCAGGAAAGCCTGCGCAGTCAGTTGCGCGCGGCGACGATGGCTGCGCATGACTTGCTGGACGATGCGATACAGGCGGCCAGCGGCTGGCAGACCCGCGCCGATTACGCCCGCTTCCTCAGCCTGCAATATGCCGCGCGCTTGCCGCTCGAAGACTGGCTTGCGGCTCACGCCCCGTCGGGCCTTGTCCCCCCGCCGCAGACCCCGCTGATCACGGCAGACCTTGCGCGGCTTGATCTGCCCGCCCCCGCGCCGGCACCGCTGTTCACGCTGGGCCGCACCGATGCCGGGCACGCGCTGGGCGCCGCCTGGGTGCTGGCTGGCTCGGCGCTCGGCAACAAGGCGATCGCCAAGCAGGTCGACCGCATCGGCGGCAGCAAATGGCCGGTCGCGTTCCTCGGTGACGATGCGATGATGGCCTTCTGGCAAGCGCTGCGCGCGCGCATCGAACGGCCGGTCGCACCCAGTGAAACCGTCGGCGCAACCGAAGCGGCCGAGGCCGTGTTCGCGCATTTCCTTGCGGTGGCGCATCATGCCCAGTCGGGCACAGCAGCGACTGAAAGCCTGCCGGTATGAACCTCCACCAGCGCAGTATCGCACTCACCGAGTGTGACCGCGAGGCGATCCACCTGATCGCCGCGATCCAGGGCTTCGGCGGGCTGATCGTGGCTGACCCGCAAGGCCGGGTGGCACAGCTTTCGGCCAATGTCGCAAGCATGCTCGGCCTCGCCAGCCTGCCCGCCACGGGCACCCCGCTCGCTGACATCCTCGCGCCCGATGCTCTGGCGGCAATCAATCAGGCATTCGCCAATCCGGCGCCGGTCGACACGCTCGAACGCCGCTTCGGGCTTGATCTCACCGGGGCAGGCCAGCTGTTTGACTGCGCCATGCACAAGAGTGGCGGGCTGTCCGTGATCGAGTTCGAGCCGCACGCGCGCAATGATTTCGCGGACCATGTAAGCCTGATCGTGCCCGTCATCGCCCAGCTCGAGGAAGCGGGCACGGTCGGCACGCTGTGCAATACCGCAGCGCGGCTGGTACGGCAGATGACCGGTTATGACCGGGTGATGATCTACCGCTTCCACCCCGATGAAAGCGGGGAAGTGATCGCGGAGGACTGTGACAACGCGCTCGAGCCCTATCTCGGGCTGCGCTACCCCGCCTCCGACATCCCGCAACAGGCGCGCGAGCTGTTCCGCCGCAACCGCTTTCGCATCATCGCGAATATGAACGCAGCCGCAGTGCCAATCATCCCCGCGCTCGGGGCCGATGACACGCCGCTTGATCTGTCAATGTCGATGCTGCGCTCGCATTCGAAGATGCACCTTGCCTATATGCGTAACATGGGCGTGGGGGCCTCGCTGGCGATTGCGATTGTGCGGCATGACCAGCTGTGGGGGATGATCTCGTGCCACCACCGCGAGAGCCGCCTGCCGCCCTATTCGCTGCGCACCGTGGCAGAGCTGCTCAGCCAGACTTTCTCGCTGATGCTCGACCGGATCCTCGTCGCTCAGGCCGAAGCCCTGCGCGAGCGGGCGCGGCAATTGAACGACCGGTTGCTGCTGCGGTTGACCGGGGGCGTGACGATGGGTGACAGCCTGCCGATCATCGACGAGCTGCTGCGCGGCACGATCGATCATGACGGCGTCTCGCTGTTTGCCGATGACGAATACCAAGCCAGCGGCGAGGCCCCCTCGGAAGCCGAATTCCGCGCCATCGTCCCGATGCTGGCGAGCACGCTGAGCGGCGCGACCCATGCGACCACGCGGCTGGCTGACCAGATCGCCGACGCGGGTGTCTTCGCGGACCGCGCGGCAGGCGCGCTGGTGCTGCCGCTATCGCGCGGTACGCGCGATGCACTGGTGCTGTGGCGCCGGCCGCTTGACCGGGTGGTGCAATGGGCGGGTGACCCGACCAAGTCGGTCGCCGCGCCGGGCGCGCTGCTCCAGCCGCGTGCCAGCTTTGCCGCCTGGGGCGAAACCGTACGCGGCCACAGCGCCGACTGGCAGCCCGAGGAATGCGAAATCGCCGCACGCCTGCGCCGCACGCTGATCGAGGTGGTGCTGCGGATGAGCGCGGACCTGACCCGCGAGCGCACCCGCGCCGCTGAACAGCAGGACCTGCTGATTGCCGAATTGAACCACCGGGTGCGCAACATCCTGAGCCTGATCCGCGCCCTGGTGTCCCAATCGCAGGCAGAGGCGCTGAGCGTCCCCGGCTTTGCCGCGATCGTCGGCGGGCGGATTGCTGCGCTGGCCGCTGCGCATGACAATATCACGGCCGAAAATTGGGGGCCGGCGAGCCTCGTGCGGCTGATCGAAGCCGAGCTTGCGCCCTATTGCGGCGCCGACAAGGCGCGCTTCCGGTTGACGGGCGAGGATGTGCTGATCGCGCCCGAGGCCTATACCATCCTCGCGCTGGTGGTGCATGAGCTGGCGACCAATTCGGCCAAGTATGGGAGCCTTTCGGCGCATGCCGGGGTGGTCGATGTCAGCCTTGGGCGGACCGCATTTGGCGATCTGGCGCTGCACTGGCGCGAAAGCGGGGGGCCGGCGGTGACCGCGCCCAGCCGCTACGGCTTCGGCTCGACGATCATCTCACGCACGATCCCGCACGATCTCCTCGGTGAGGCCGATGTGCGCTACGCGCTTTCGGGGCTGGAGGCTGATTTCCTTGTCCCTGCGCGCTATCTCACCGCCAGCGCGCCGGACGCGCGGCCCGGACCGGCGCTCGTGCCTGGCGGACCGCGCGAGGCTGCCGCTCTGGCCGGGACGCCCCCGACGCGGGTGCTGGTGGTCGAAGACAGCATCATCATCGCGCTCGACACCGAAGAAAACCTGAGGCGGCTTGGCGTGGCCGAGGCGCAGATCGCAAACTCGGTGGCGGGCGCGCTGGCGGTGATCGCCGAACAGGCGCCCGATTTTGCGATCATCGACTTCAACCTTGGCGGCGACTCCTCGGAACCCGTTGCCGACGCCCTGCGCGCGGCAAGGGTGCGGTTCGTGCTGGCGACCGGCTATGCCGAGGGCGCGGCCCATTTCGAGCGGCTCGGCGCGGAAGCGGTGCTGCGCAAGCCCTATGGCATGACCGAAATTGAGCGGCTGCTGGTCGGATCTTGATCCGGTTTAGACTCCGCTCAGACCCGGTTTGGCCCCCCTCCAGACCGGTTTAGACCCCCCGTCGACACGGCTTTACGGCGGTGTTTCACGTGAAACACGGGTGGTTGCGGAGGCGCCTTACGTGCCCCGGGTGAGCAAGGTGATGTCGGCCAGGCTGAAGTCGAGGCTCGCCAGATCATCTGCCACAAGGCACTCCCCCGTCCCGGCACGCGCCGAGCCATCCTTCGCCGCCACCTCGCCCGCGAGCGGCAGCACTAGGAGCGCGCCGGGATAGGCCGCGAGGGTCGCGGCATCGGGAGCGCCTGCAATGCGATCGAGCCTAAAGTGCGGTCCCGCCACCAGAATTGGCCCGGCAGCAAGGCTGCGGCGGTGCTCGGCAGGATGAGGCGCGCCGGTCGCCACGGCGAGCGCACGACCGAGATGCAATTCGCGCGGGCGGCCATAGTCATAGAGGCGGAAGGTCGTGTCGCTGGTCTGCTGCACCTCGACCAGCGCCAGGCCAGGGCCGATGGCGTGCACGGTACCTGCGGGGAGGTAGAACAGGTCACCAGGGCGCGCTTCGTGCCAGTCAAGCAGCGCCTCGATCGTGCCGTCCATGGCAGCCGCCTCGACCTCACCCGCAGTGACCTCCCGCACGAAACCGATCGCGAGCCGCGCGTCGGGCTCGGCATCGAGCACCAGCCAGCACTCCTCCTTGCCCGCCTCACCGGGCAGCGCGGCGCTATCCGAGGGGTGCACCTGCACCGAAAGTTTCTCGCTCGTAAACAGATACTTGACCAGCACCTGCGGCACTTCCGGCGGGGGCTCCAACCAGATCTCGCCGATCCGTGTGGCCGGCGGCGCGACGAAGGGCGGGGGCAGCGTGTCGCGGCCCCAGACCTTCTCGACCAGACGGGCGGCAAGCTGGCGCGCCATTACTGATTCGCGGCTCCCGGGAGCTTGCCAACCGCCTGCGCGCCGTCGCGCGTGGTCACCAGCACCTCGTCGCCAGAAACGATGATGCACAGGCCTTCAAGCCCCACTGCCGAGATACGCGGGCCGTCAGTGAGCGCGAAGACCCCGCTACACCCCGCCAGATCGACCGCCCCGCCGCGGGTAACATTGCCCGCCGCATCGGCCTCGCCCGCCAGCGCGTCGGCAAGCGCGGCCCAGTTGCCAATGTCCGACCAGCCCATGTCAGCAGGCACCATGGCGGCGCGTGCGGTGTTCTCCATCACGGCGTAGTCGATTGATTCCCCTTCGATCTGTCCGAACGGTTCGGCAGCTGGGAGGAACCGCGCATCCTCGCTCCGTCCCCCCGCGACCGCTTCGGCCACCAGCCGCGCCATGTCGGGGCGGTGCGCCGCCAGCTCGGCCAGCAAGTGACCGGCGCGAAAGGCAAAAATCCCGCCATTCCAGCTATATTCGCCGCTCGCGAGATAGGCCTCAGCCCGCGCCAAGTCAGGCTTCTCGACGAATTCACGGATCGCATAGCCGCCCGCCAGCGGCGTGCCGCGCCGGAGATAGCCATAGCCCGTCTCGGGGCGATCAGCCGCGATCCCGAAGCTGACGAGGTAATCCTCGCCCGCAAGCGCTTCAGCCGCCAGCGCGGCGGCGCGGAAGGCGGCGCTATCGGCAATGTGGTGATCGCTCGGACACACCAGCATCACCGCATCTTCGGGAAGCAGCGCTGCGGCGAGCGCAATCGCCGGTGCGGTGTTCTTTGCCGCTGGCTCAATCACCAGCCGCGCGCCGGGAGTATCGCCCCATTGCGCGAGGATCAGATCGGCATGGGCCGCACCTGCGACCACAATCGGCGCGGCGAAACGATAATCGCCCGCGACCCGGCGCACCGCCTGCTCGAACAAGGTCTCTGCGCTCACCAGCGGCAGAAAGGGCTTGGGCACGGCCTTGCGGCTCACCGGCCACAACCGTGTGCCGCTCCCCCCGCACAGGATCACCGGATAGATTGTGCTCACTCGAACTCACCTCGTCTGTGCGAGGCTATAGCAAGGGAATCTTGCCAAACTAATCCGAATTCGGGATTGTTCCGCTGCGGATGGCCTCAGAACCACTGCTGGCGCCAATAGAACGGGGCGGCCACCGGATTGCCATTGGCGTCCTTGGCCGGGCGGAAGCCGAGCCGGGTTTCGACCAGCTTGCAGGTAATCCGGTCAGCCTCGGGATCAGGACTGGCGCGGTAAACCGAACAGTCGCGCGCGCGGCCATCCACCCCGACGGTGACGCGCACGATCACCTGCGTCCCGCGCCGCGCCTCGCGGCCACCGGGTGGCACCGGGAAGTCGCGCGCATTGTCGATCCGGCCGGAAATGTGCACCGGCTTGCTCACCGCGATCCCGCCGCGCCCGTTTCCTTCGTTGCCACTCCCCGTGCCAAGCCCGGTCCCCGCCGCGCCGGTGCCATCCCCTGCCGCCGCTGCGCCGGACTGATTCGCCTGGCCGGTCGAGGATGCACGCGGAAGCGCTTCATCCTTCTTGACCCGCACCTTCGGCGGCTGGCTGGTCACCGGCTTGGCAACCGCATCGCGGCCCGGATCACCTTGCGCGCCTTGATCCGGTTCGGACTGATTTTCTGGCGGAGGAGGGTCAGGCGGCGCGGTGATGGTGACGGTGAAGGCCGAGAGCACCTCCTCCTCCACACTGGCGGTGATATCGGGCACCAGCGCGCGGGCGAGACCATAGAGCACAGCCAGATGAAGCACGATCAGCCCGGCGATCAGCGGCCAGCTTAGCCGCCGTCGCCGCGTGCGGAACGATCCTGTGGTCGCCATTGCTGCCTGACTGCCCTTCCGATTGCTCCACTCCGGGTGCAGTTTGCCACGCAAACGCTCCGCCCGGACTATATCACGCTTTCGGCAATTGGCGATGGAGCGCAGCGATCGAGCGTGCATTGGAGCACGATCCCCGTGGCGGCAGCGAGGCGCGGGATGACGATATGAGCGTCGTCCCGGGCGGGGCGGCGGCGCTCTTCGTGCCCAATCGCCCTGACGCGCGTCGCGAAGGCGATGCGCCGACGCCCTCTACCGAGAGCCCTGATGGACCGGACGCTCGCTCAGACGCCGCGACGCAGGTTGTCACAGTGCAAGGGCAGGGCTCCCGCCTGATCGCGCCGTTCCACTGGCTTTGCCACGGCCGAATTGCCATCGGGCCGCTTGATGGCCACAGCTTGAGTGCCGCGCTGCTTGGCGGCCTGGCCTATCTTGCCCTTGCCTGGTTGAGCCGTTTGCTCGGCGATCCGGCCGCGCCGATCAGCTCTGTCTGGCTGCCCAACGCGGTCGCCGTGGCGGCGCTGCTATGCGCCCGGTTGCGCAGCGAATTGCCGTTTCTTGCGGCGTGCTTTGCCGCCAGCCTGGCGGTCAACGCCGCAGCCCAATTGCCCGATCACGTCGCCCTGCTGTTTGCCTTGGCGAACCTCGCCGAGATCGTCCTCGTGCTGGCACTCACCAGAACGGCGCTCGGCCAATCACCCCGGATGGACCGGCTTGGCGATTTGGCTCGCTTTGTGTGGGCGGGCGGGTTGGTCGGCCCGCTTGCCTCGGGCCTGATGTGCATTCCGGTGCTGGGCGCGAATTGGGTAGAGATCCGCGCCGGCGTGATGGCGTGGTTCCTGACCGAGAGCATGGCGATGCTGCTCATTGTTCCCGCTGTCTTGCTGGTGGTGGACCGGATGGCCGGCCGTCTGCCGCGAGCCCCTGCCAGCCCATGGGAAAGCGTCGCGCTGCTCGGTGGAGGAATGGCGATTGCCTGTCTGGTGTTCAACCAGACCCATTACCCGCTGCTGTTTCTGATCCAGCCGGTGACCCTGCTACACGCCTTCCGGCTTGGCAGCCTTGGCTCTGCGCTCAATGTCGGCGGAGTGGCGGTTGCCGCCGGAGTTATGACCTGGGCCGGACAAGGCCCAATCGCAGCGTCGGACACGGGGGCGATATCGCAGCTGCATCTGCTGCAGGCCTTCATCGCCGCCAATTTCCTGACCGGGCTGCCTGTCGCGGCGATCCTTGCCGGGCGGGAGCGGATGACCGCGCGGCTCGCGGCTGGCAAACGCGAGGTTGATCTGCTTGCCAATAATGTCAGCGATGCGATCCTGCTTTTCGATCTCGCGGGGGTCTGCACCTATGCTTCGCCATCGGTGCACGAGATCATGGGCGAACCGTCCGAGGCCTATCTCGGCAATCACGTAAGCGCCCGGCTGCGTCCCGATGCCCAGGACCGCGCGCTCCAAGCAATGGCGCGGCTGCTCGGCGGAGCGAGCGAGCGCGAGCGGGTCACCTATCGCCGCTTGCGCGATTCCGCTGAAGGCGCACCGGTATTTCTCGAGGCCGATTGCGCGGTGGTGCGCTGCCCGCAATCGGGCGCACGCGAAGGCGTGGTGGTCGCCGCACGCGACGCGACCGAGCGGGTCGAGCTTGAGCTTTTGCTCACCCGCGCCCGCCGCCAAGCCGAAGACGCAGCCCGCGTCAAATCCGAATTCCTCGCGAATATGAGCCACGAGATCCGCACCCCCATGAACAGCGTGCTGGGCTTTACCGAACTGATGCTTCAGGGCGAGCTTGCCTACGACCAGCGCCGCTTTGCCGAGCTGATCGTGCAGTCGGGCCGATCGATGATGATGATGCTCAACGACGTGCTCGACCTCTCGAAGATCGAAAGCGGGCAATTCGCGATCGACTGCGCGCCGGTCGATCTGCACGCCAGTCTGGCCGAATGTGTCGCGCTCCACCGCCCCGCAGCGAGCCGCAAGGGACTGGAGCTGGAGCTCATACTGGCTGCCGAAGAGGCCGAGACGGCTCGACGCGCTGCCGGTGCCCCTTCGCTATGGGTGGTGACCGACGGGCTGCGGCTCCGCCAGATCCTGCTCAATCTCATCAGCAACGCAGTCAAATTCACCGATGTCGGCCACATCCGGATAGGCTACCGCATCATCGGGCAGGAGCTGCATGTGAGCGTCGCTGACAGCGGGATCGGGATCAGCCCGCTCCAGCTTGAGGCGATCTTTCAACCCTTCACCCAAGGTCAGCCCGATGCCGCCCGCCGGTTTGCCGGCACTGGGCTCGGCCTGTCGATCAGCCGCCAGCTCGCCAGCCTGCTCGGCGGACGGATCGAGGTCGAGAGTGCGCCCGGTGAAGGCTCGCGGTTCACGCTGGTGCTCCCCGCAGCGCTTGCTCCGCCGGGCCATGATGCCGCGCCTGCCGCAACACGCCTGCCGCCCGGATTGCCCGCGCAGCCCCTCGCACCCTCGCGCATCCTGCTGGTCGAGGATCACGACATCGGCCGGGTGCTGGTGCAGGAGATGCTCCAGCGCTGCGGGCAGGATGTCGATCTGGCGCATGACGGGAATGAGGCGATCGCGTTGGTGATCGATTCGATCATGCGCGGCAGGCCCTATGATCTGGTCCTGATGGATGTGCAGATGCCCGGCTGCGACGGGCTGGAAGCGACCCGCGCGATCCGCGCCGACGGCATCGGGCCGGGCCTGCTGCCGGTGATTGCCTTGACCGCCAATGCCTATCCCGAAGACGTTGCCGCAGCGCGCGCAGCCGGGATGCAGGCGCATCTGGCCAAGCCGGTGGTGTTTGCGCAGCTGGCGCGGGCGCTGCTGCGCTGGCTGCCGACGCGGATTGTCGAGGCCCAAGAGGCCGAGCAGGCTTTGCCCGGTGGCCGCGCTGCCGACCCGGCGGCACGGGCCTCGCAACTGGCGCGCTCGCCGCGTTTGGTGGCACGTTGGCAAGCACGGCGGGCAGAAGCGCTCGCCGCTGTGGAGGCCGCGGTCGCGCAGGGCTGGATGGCGGGTGAGCAGCCTCCCGCAGGCGCGCCTCAGAGCGAGCTCGCCCGCCTGCTGCACAAGCTTGCAGGGACAGCGGCACTGTTCGGCGAACCAGCGCTTGGCGCAGCTGCAGCGGCATTGGAACGCGCGCTGGCTGAAGATGCCACCGGCACCGCCTGCGCCGCGCTCGCCGCTGCCTTGCTGGAAACAGGGCAGGAAGAGGCCACGGACCCCCGCGCATGCGCCGCACAACCCTGACAGAGCCGCCGTCCCCCCTCCCCACGAAAAGGGCGACCCGTCACCGGGCCGCCTGAGAACGGCGGTGCAAAATTAGACCACGGTAGCGGCGGCGAAGTGCTGCTGCGGGCGGCGTAAAAGTCGTCCACTTTGCCTTCTTTGCGCGAGCAGGGAGGGCGTGGAGATTTATACCGTGGATCTTTACCTGAAGGTGC
>JBJTTE010000328.1:0-10012 GCA_046080005.1 Erythrobacter sp. | reverse complement strand
GTTTCCACCGCACCGGCTTCGTCGGTCAATCGCGGATAGGCCATGTGTGAAGTCTCCCCTCTGGCGGCGACGTTAGCGGCTCCGCGGCAGGCGTCAAAGCGGGGCGTGCCAACAATCCGCAAGGCTGCTGCGCCTAGCGGGCGCGGTCCAGCATTTCGAGGTAGTCGGCGATTCCCCCCTGGTTGCGCCGCGTCGCCGCGCCCAGCGCCAGCCCGAAGCCTAGGATCGGCGCGGCCCCGTAACCGATCAGCGGAAAGGGGAAGGGGGCGATCAGCGCCATCGCGCCGAAGCCGGTGAGCAGCGCCGCCAGCGCGTAGCCTTCCGCGCGGGAGAGCTGTGGATCCCACACCAGATGCCACAGCGGGACCAAGAACAGCAGGATCGCCAGCAACGCCGCCTTCCACAACGACCGCGTTGCCACATGGGCGAGCACATCTTCCACGTAGAGCTGCGGTTCAAGCGCGCCCGCGCCGAAGGTCAGCGCGGCGAGGGCGGCTGCGGTGATGCTCACGAGAGCAAAGCCGATGCTGCGGCCGTGCGCTGCCAGCACCGCTGCGGCCAGGGCCAGCGCGGCCAGCGCGGCGGCATCGGGTTGCAGCGCGAGCGCGGCGGCCGCAACTCCGAGGATCGCAGGGCCAGACCGCGTCTCGCGCGCCGCCAGCATGGTCAGCAGCGGCAGCAGCAGCGCTCCAGCATTGAGGCTCACCGGGCCAACCGCGATCCAGCGCCGCACCCCGCTGAGGTCGGGGCCGGTCAGCAGGGGCAGAAACAGCGCCAGCGCCAAAGCAGCGGCAATGCCGAGGCGGAGTCGGGGCGTCTTGGGCAGGCGGCCGAGCATGATCCACGCGAGCGCCGCCGCCAGAGCCCCGGCATTGACCGCAATCAGGCTGGCGGGCGCACCAAAGGACCAGAGGCAATAGAGCCCGCCGATCAGCGGGAAAAGCAGCGGCAGAGCGATCCGCCGCCGATCATGAATCTCGGCGTAGAGGCTCTGCGTCAGGATCACATGTGGATCGGCTTGCCCGTCACTGCCATCGCCGCTTCCTTGAAGGCTTCGGCATGGGTCGGGTGCGCGTGGCAGGTATAGGCGATGTCTTCAGAGGTCGCGCCGAACTCCATCGCCTGCGCGGCCTGCGCGATCATGGTGCCCGCGAGGGAGTTGATCATCCACACGCCCACCACCCGGTCAGTGTCCGCATCGGCGATGACCTTGACGAAGCCGTCGGTGTCGCGGTTGGCCTTGGCGCGGCTGTTGGCCATCATCGGGAACTTGCCGACTTTGATCGCGAGGCCCTTGTCCTTGGCCTGCTCCTCGGTGATGCCGACACCGGCGATTTCCGGCGCGGTGTAGACGACGTTGGGGATCACATCGTGGTTCACGATGCCGGTCAGCCCGGCGATGTTCTCGGCGACCGCGATGCCTTCATCCTCGGCCTTGTGCGCGAGCATCGGGCCGGGGACGACATCGCCAATGGCCCAGATGCCCGGGACCGCGGTGCGGAAGTCATGACCGATCTCGATCTGGCCGCGATTATTGATGCTGAGACCCGCCTTGTCGAGCGCGAGGCCTTCGGTATTGGGCCGCCGACCGATTGACACCAGCACATGGCTGGCGGTGATGGTCTGCGCTGCGCCGCCCGCCGCCGGTTCGACCGTGAGGGTGACGGTTGTGCCGTCAACGCTCGCGCCGGTAACCTTGTGGCCCAGCATCATCGCCATGCCCTGCTTCTTGAAGATTTTGCCCGCTTCCTTGCGCACCTCGCCGTCCATGCCGGGGAGCAGCTGGTCGAGGAATTCGATCACGGTGACCTTCGCGCCGAGACGCCGCCAGACCGAGCCGAGCTCCAGCCCGATGACCCCGCCGCCGATCACCACGAGATGTTCGGGCACTTCGTCAAGGTCGAGCGCGCCGGTGCTATCGACGATCCGCTTGGCCGCATTGTCGACAGTGACGCCGGGGAGGGGGGTGACGCTTGAGCCAGTGGCGATGACAATGTCCTTGGCGGTCACCTTCTCGCCCGCGATATTCACCGTATGCGCATCTTCAAACGCCGCATGGCCCTTGAGCCAAGTGACTTTGTTCTTCTTGAGCAGGAATGCGATTCCGCCGGTCAGCTCCTCCACCGCCTTGGTCTTCTCGGCCATCATCTTGCCGAGATCGAGTGTCGGCGTGGCGGTGATGCCCCAGGTGGCGAAGTGGCCGTTCTTGGCCTCGTCGAACAGCTCCGAACCGTGGAGCAGCGCCTTCGAAGGAATGCACCCGACATTGAGACAGGTGCCGCCCAATGTCTCGCGCGATTCAACGCAGGCGGTCTTCAACCCGAGCTGCGCGGCGCGGATCGCTGCGACATAGCCTCCGGGGCCAGCACCGATGACAAGGACGTCGTAATCGCAGTTAGCCATGGAAAGTCTCGTTTCCTGAGGTTTTACCGCTGCTCGCGGATTTCATAGAACTCTTCCCATCCTTCGGGTGCTGGATAGGCGGCGCGGTAATTTGACCAGTCGGTTTCAGATAGGTCCGAATACCATTCTGCAAAGGCGTGCCAATAATCCTCACCTGATCCCATGCGCCAACCGATTGAGTACCTCTCGATATGAGGATGCGTCACCCAAGGCGGGAGGGCGCGACCCTGCTCATCAAATCTCAGAGGGCTCGTAGGACTGTCCGGCAGTTTGCTTGCAGCCTCTGCAATCATCGCCCTGATTTCGTCTGGTGTTTGTGCCACCTGGGCCACCTTCACCTCCTGAGCGGTGACAGCTATCGCTGCACCGGTGATGAGCGCGAGATCTATCACAACTCAATCAGCATCCGCGTCGGATCCTCGATCGCTTCCTTGATGATCTTGAGCGCCGTCACCGCCTCGCGCCCGTCGATCAGGCGGTGGTCGTAGGACAGCGCGAGGTACATCATCGGGCGGATCACGATCTGGCCGTTCCGAACCACGGCGCGGTCCTCGATGCGGTGGAGGCCCAGCACCGCGCTCTGCGGCGGGTTGATGATCGGGGTGCTCATCAGGCTTCCAAACACGCCGCCGTTGGAGATGGTGAAGGTCCCGCCGGTCATGTCCTCCATCGTCAGCGTGCCCGCCTTCGCGCGCGCACCGAAATCGGCGATGTCCTGCTCGATCCGGGCAAAGCCCTTCTTGTCGGCATCGCGGATCACGGGGACGACGAGGCCGTTGGGGGCCGAGACCGCCACCGAGATATCGACATAGTCGTGGTAGATGATCTCGTCGCCGTCGATATAGGCGTTGACGCTGGGCACGTCGTTGAGCGCAAGGCAGGCGGCCTTGGCGAAGAAGCCCATGAAGCCCAGGCGAATATCGTGCTTCTTGGCGAAGAGGTCCTTGTACTTGTCACGCGCTTCGATGACGGCGCTCATGTCGACATCGTTGAAGGTGGTGAGCATCGCCGCATTGTCCTGCGCGGCCTTCAGCCGCTTGGCGATGGTCTGGCGCATGCGGGTCATCTTGACCCGCTCCTCGCCGCGCGCGCCGCCGCCGGATGCCACCTTGGCGGCAGGAGCGGCAGCGGGGGCCGCAGGGGCTGCGGCTGGCGCTGGTGCGGGGGCGAGGGCCGCAGCGCTGCCCTTGGCCTTGGCCTCTGCAGCGGCGAGCACGTCTTCCTTGGTCAGGCGGCCATCCTTGCCGGTGCCCTTGATGGTCGAAGGGTCCACCCCATGCGCCAGAACCGCGCGGCGCACAGCGGGCGACATGGTCTGGACCGCGCCGGGCGATTCTTCAGACACGACCGGAGCGGGCGTTTCCGCTTTGGCAGCCGCAGGCGCGGCGGCGGCGGGTGCTACACCTGCCGTTGCCCCGGCCTCAATCAGCGCGATCACCGCACCGACTTCAACCGTGTCACCTACGGCCACAAGATGCTGCGACATCACGCCTGCGACCGGGGAGGGCACATCAACCGCGACCTTGTCGGTCTCCAAGCTGGCGATCGGTTCATCGACACCGACGGCCTCGCCCGGCTGTTTGAGCCACTCGGCGATGGTGCCTTCGGTGACGGATTCACCAAGGACGGGGACTTTGATTTCGGTGGCCATTGAAGGGTTTCCTGAAATATCTTGATACTGTGTAGAGGGGGGAAGGGCCTAAAGCCCGAGCGCTGCGGCGACCAGCGCCCCCTGCTGCGCTTTGTGTCGACTCCCCAGACCGGTCGCGGGCGAGGCGGCAGCATCGCGTCCGGCATAGGTCGGACGCATGCCACTGTGCCCGGCGTCAGTCAGCGATTCTTCGATCCGCTCATTGACGAAGAACCACGCGCCGTTGTTGCGCGGCTCTTCCTGGCACCACACCACCTCCTTGAGGTTGGTCATGCGCTGCATACGGATCGCCAGGGGATTGCCGGGGAAGGGGAAGAGCTGTTCGATCCGCACGATCGAGACATCATCGAGCCCCGCCGCATCGCGCGCTTCGATCAGATCATAGGCGACCTTGCCCGAACACAGCACCAGACGCCGAACCTTGTCGTCAGCGATCGGCTGGGTGTCGGACATGATCCGGCGGAACTGCCGCTCGCCAAGGAACGAGCTCTTCTGGCTCTTGGCCATCGGGTGGCGCAGCAGCGATTTGGGGCTCATGATCACCAGCGGCTTCCTAAAGCTGCGGAGTATCTGGCGGCGCAGCACGTGGAAATAGTTCGCCGGGGTGGTGATGTTGCAGACGCACATATTGTCGTCGGCGCATAGCTGGAGGAAGCGTTCGAGCCGCGCCGAGGAGTGCTCCGGTCCTTGGCCCTCATAGCCATGCGGCAGCAGCAGCACGAGGCCGTTGGCGCGCAGCCACTTGCTCTCACCGCTCGCGACAAACTGGTCTATCATGATCTGCGCGCCGTTGGCGAAGTCGCCAAACTGGCCTTCCCACAGCACGAGGCTCTTGGGATCGGCCATCGCAAAGCCATATTCAAACCCGAGCACGCCATATTCCGAGAGGGTGGAATCGTGCACCTCGAACTTGCCATGCGGCAGCGTTTTCAAGGGGATATACTTGCGCTCGGTGTTCTGGTCGACCCACACCGCGTGGCGCTGCGAGAAGGTGCCGCGCCCGGAGTCCTGCCCCGACAAACGCACGCCGTAGCCTTCCATCACGAGGCTGCCAAAGGCGAGCGCTTCGGCGGTGGCCCAATCGAAGCCTTCGCCGGTTGCAAACATCTCGCGCTTGGAGGCGAGCACGCGGTCGAGCGTTTTGTGGATGTCGAGATCGCTGGGAACTTCGGTCAGCACCCGTCCCAGCGATTCCAGCGTCTTGGGCTCGATTGCGGTTTCGACCGAGCGGCGCGCGGTTTCGGGATCAGCGGGCTTGTTGAGCCCTGCCCAGCGGCCCCCGAACCAGTCAGCCTCGTTGGCTTTGTAGTTCTTCCCCGCCTCGAATTCCTCTTCGAGCAGGGCGAAGAAATCGGCAGCGATCTTGTCGCGCGTGCCGGGCTCGACCACGCCTTCGCGCACGAGGCGCGCTTCATAGGAGACGCTGACCTTGGGGTGCGCGCGGATCTTGTCATACATCAGCGGCTGAGTGAACTTGGGCTCATCACCCTCATTGTGGCCGAAGCGGCGATAGCACCACATGTCGATCACGACATCGCGGTGGAAGGTCTGGCGATATTCGACCGCGAGCTTGCAGGCGAAGGTCACGGCTTCGGGGTCATCGCCGTTGACGTGGAGGATCGGCGCCATCACGCCCTTGGCGACTTCGCTCGGATAGGGCGAGGAGCGCGCGAATTTGGGCGAGGTGGTAAAGCCGATCTGGTTGTTGATAATGAAGTGGACACAGCCGCCGGTGTCGTAACCGGGGACGCCCGAGAGTGAGAGGCTCTCCCACACCACGCCTTGCCCCGCAAAGGCGGCATCGCCGTGGATCAGCACGGGCAGCACCTGATCCTTGTTCTTGAGGTCATCACGGATCGCTTGCTGCGCGCGGGTCTTGCCGAGCACAACCGGGTTGACCGCTTCCAGATGCGAGGGGTTGGGCACGAGGCTCATGTGCACCGAGATCCCGTCGAACTCGCGGTCGGTCGAGGTCCCGAGGTGATACTTGACGTCGCCCGATCCGCCGACATCGTCAGGGCTGGCCGAGCCGCCCGAGAATTCGTGGAAGATCACGCGGTAAGGCTTGGCCATCACGTTGGCGAGCACATTGAGGCGCCCGCGGTGGGCCATGCCATAGATGATCTCGCGCACGCCCGCGCTGCCGCCGTGCTTGATTACCGCTTCCAGCGCCGGGATCATCGATTCCCCGCCATCGAGCCCGAAGCGCTTGGTGCCGACATATTTCTTGGCGAGAAATTCCTCGTAGCCTTCGCCGCGCAGCACGGCCGCAAGGATCGCTTTCTTGCCCTGCGGGGAGAATTGGATCGTCTCGCCCGGCTTCTCGAACCGCTCCTGCAGGAAGCGGCGTTCCTCGGTGTCGGCAATGTGCATGTATTCAAGGCCAACCTTGCCGCAATAGACTGCGCGCAGGCGCTGGTGGAGCTTGCCGACCGTGGTCCATTCCATGCCCAGCACGCCGCCGACATAGACGTCCTCGTTTTCCTTGCCCGCAAGGCCGTGCCATTCAAGGGTCAGGTCAGCCGGGCCGGCGCGGTTGCTGAGACCGAGCGGATCAAGGTCTGCGGCCATATGCCCGCGCACACGGTAAAGGCGCACCAGCGTCATCGCGGCGATCGAGAGCTTGGCAGCCTTCTCGATAGCGGCTGGGTCGCTCGCCTTGCCCGCATCCTTGGCCGCCTTTGCAACCGCGAGCCGCATCTCGGTCGGGTCCATGGCGGCGGTGAGGTCCGCGCCGCTATCGGCCAGCGTGTCGAGCCATCCGCGCTTCGCCCATGACGGGCCGGGCTGCGGGCCTTCCTGATCGGTGAAGGCGGGGATGAAGTTCTGCGGTTCGTTGCCCATCGGGGGGTTTCCTGGGGAGGAGGATGGATCACCCCCGGCGGTTAGGACGCCGGGGGCAGGTCGTCGTTAATTCAGGCGAGTTCTTTCAGCATCGCGGCGAGGGTTTCGCCGAGCAGGCTGGGCGAGGGGCTGACGCGGATGCCCGCCGCTTCCATTGCCGCGATCTTGTCTTCCGCGCCGCCCTGACCGCCCGAGACGATCGCGCCCGCGTGGCCCATGCGGCGGCCCGGAGGGGCGGTGCGCCCGGCGATGAAGCCGACCATCGGCTTCGAACGGCCTTTGGCGGCTTCGGCCTTGATGAAAGCGGCAGCCTCTTCTTCGGCCGAACCGCCGATTTCGCCGATCATGATGATGCTCTCGGTTTCCGGATCGTCGAGGAACAGGTCGAGCACGTCGATGAAATTGGTGCCGTTGACCGGATCGCCGCCGATGCCGACCGCGGTGGTCTGGCCGAGGCCCGCCATGGTGGTCTGGTGCACGGCTTCATAGGTGAGCGTGCCCGAGCGGCTGACGATGCCGACCGAGCCCTTCTTGAAGATGTTGGCCGGCATGATGCCGATCTTGCACTCGTTGGGGGTCAGCACGCCGGGGCAGTTGGGGCCGATGAGGCGCGACTTGGAGCCCGCGAGCGCACGCTTGGCGCGGACCATGTCGAGCACCGGAATCCCCTCGGTGATGCAGATGATCAGCTCGATCTCGGCATCGATCGCCTCGCAGATCGCGTCGGCGGCGAACGGCGGCGGGACGTAGATGCACGTGGCGGTCGCGCCGGTCGCGGCCTTGGCTTCGCGCACGGTGTCGAACTGCGGCAGGCCGATATGGGTCGTGCCGCCCTTGCCCGGGGTCACGCCGCCAACCATCTGCGTCCCGTAATCGAGCGCGGCCTGGGTGTGGAAGGTGCCGGTGTTGCCGGTCATCCCTTGGGTGATGACCTTGGTGTCTTTGTTTACGAGGATAGACATCAGTGGGTTCCTTGATTGAAGTCGGCAGAAGCGGAGCCTGCAGCCAAAGGCGCGCGCCGCCGGAGAAGGGTAGCAAGGCTGAAGACAAGGATCGTGAAGGCCGCTGATGCATAGACCGGAATGAGCACCAAGCCTTCCCAGCAACCGCCATTGGTGTAGCAGGTATCAAACGGCCAGCCATACATCGCTGTCAGGATGAAGGCCGGTCCCACCACCGCCACCAAGGCAGCGACCCCCAACCAGCCATACCTGGCGCGACCCGCAAATGTGCCAGCGAGGATCGGCGCCCCGAGCAGCCAGATGAGGATCGGCAACAGCACTTCCATCACGCCAGCGAGCCATCCAGCGCCTTGCACGCCACCAGCAGTTCCTCGACCGCATCGGTCGAGACCTTGAGGTTGGCCTTCTCCTCATCGGTCAGCGAAATCTCGATCACCTCTTCCGCGCCGCCCGCGCCGATTACCACCGGCACGCCGACGTAAAGCCCGTCGAGGCCATACTTGCCGTCAACCTTCACCGCGCAGGGCAGAATGCGCTTCTGGTCATAAAGATAGGCCTCGGCCATCGCGATCGCGCTGGTGGCGGGGGCATAATAGGCCGAGCCGGTGCCGAGCAGCGCGACGATCTCGCCGCCGCCCGAGCGCGTGCGCTTGACGATTTCGCCAAGGCGCTCTTCCGAAATGCCCTTGATCTTGGCCATGTCCGCGACCGGAATGCCGTTGATCGTCGAGTAGCTGAGCACGGGAACCATGGTATCGCCGTGGCCGCCGAGCACGAAGGCGTTCACGTCCTTGACGCTGACGCCGAATTCCCACGCGAGGAAGGTCGCAAAGCGCGCCGAGTCCAGCACGCCGGCCATGCCGACGACCTTGTTCGCCGGAAGCCCCGAGAACTCGCGCAGCGCCCACACCATCGCGTCAAGCGGGTTGGTGATGCAGATCACGAAAGCATCGGGGCAATTGTCGCGGATGCCTTCGCCGACCGCCTTCATCACCTTCAGGTTGATGCCGAGCAGGTCATCGCGGCTCATGCCGGGCTTGCGCGCCACGCCCGCGGTGACGATCACCACGTCCGCGCCCGCGATATCGGCATAGCTGTTCGAGCCGGTGACCGAGGCGTCGAAGCCTTCCACCGGGCCGCACTGGCTGAGGTCGAGCGCCTTGCCCTGCGGCACGCCTTCCACCACGTCGAACAGCACAACATCGCCAAGGCCCTTCGAGGCAGCGAGGTGAGCGAGCGTACCGCCGATATTGCCAGCGCCGACGAGGGCGATCTTCTTGCGGGCCATGTTGTGGATTTCCTTCCCTGATCCTTGGGGACGAGTGGGGAGGCGCATAAGTGGCCCGGCGCTTGCCCCGTCCCACGCGGCTGAGCACCCGTTAAGCATGTCGCTTGCTCACCGCGGTAGGCCGCTCAAAATGGGATTGCAACCGACAAAAGGCCCGAGGGAACACAAATATATGCAAACAGTTCGCAGTTGCATTATAGCGTGCGTGAGACCCCTCAGGGCAACCCCTTAGCGCGGCTGCCGTAAGGGCAAAGACGGCACTGGGTTCTCGGTCAGTCCTGGATCAATGCCCTGCGTGCACGCGCGGCAAACCGGCCATCGAACATCCGGGCGATCGAGCGCCAGTGATCCCTGGCTTCGGCATCGCCGCGCGCAGCCGCCTCGGCCGCCAGCTTGAGGGCGCTCTCCACCGAGGCAAGCCCGTGGACCGCGAAATGGCGGAGCGCCTCGATGAGCACAGGATCGAAGCGGGCAGGGGCCGGCTCGACGGGACCATTGTCATTGGCCGCCCGCGCCCGCGCTGGGAGCAGGAGCCCACGTCCCGCAGCGCGCCAGCCAAGTCGGCGGACAGGGTGGTTGGCGGAGGCAAAACGGACGGTCATCGCGCGCGGTGTTCCCGGTTATTGGCCAGCGCGCCCACGCGCTCCGGCATCCGCGCGGCTCTAGGCCCGTGGCGCTAAGGCTTCGTGTGACAACAGGGTTTCACAGAACTTAACCCTGTTTTTGGGCGCTAGAGCGGTTTCCGACCAACCTGACCCACCCTGATCGCGTTCAGAAGTCCGCTGGACAGGAATGGCGCGCGGCAGTGGCTGGTTCAGGGGCTTGGTTGCCCCTGCAAGCGGCGTGACGACGCCAGCGGGCTTC
>JBJTTE010000327.1:0-7577 GCA_046080005.1 Erythrobacter sp. | reverse complement strand
CCTGATGGTGCGCGGCGCGATCGCCTCGGCGCTGAGCCAGGCGGTGGACTCGGTGATCTTCATCACGCTGGCCTTCTACGGCGAGTTCGACATCACCGACCTGATGATCGGCCAGGTGCTCGCTAAGGTGTTCCTGAGCGTGGTGCTGGTGCCCTTCCTCATCACCTTCGGCGTGCGCACGGCGCGTTGGCTGGACGCGAAGAAGGCGGCTTAACCGGCTGCGGCGCATTCCCCTTCCATCAGCGCCACCCGAGGATCATTGGGCGATACCCATTCCTCGCCGATCACCTGCTCGACCCTGAGTTCGGGCGGAACGCGATTGAGGCCGATCATCCGGTCGCAATGCTGGTGGAACCAGTAGATGCGCGATTCCTGATAGGAGAGCGGCACGCTCTGGAAGCCGCGGCTTTCCATCGAGCGCTGGATCGCCTCGCCGAACTGGGTGTCCTCCTGAATCAGCTTTGCCATCGCCCGGCCGTTGGGTGAGGCGGGGTCGGGCACGGTCCACAGGTCGGGCGCCTCCCCATCGCCCCAGTCGGGGGCCATGGTGATGAGCTCCAAACGGGTGGTCGTGCGCGACGTCGGCCAGAAGATCAGCGGCGGCACGAAGTAGTTCGAGAGCGGCGAGACCCAGTTGGGGAAGATCGTGTAGCTCTGCGTATGGGTGCGCCCCAGTTCGCCCACGGTCTCGATTGTCGTCCAGTTGGGCGCGCTCTCGACCGCGCGCACCGATTCGCGCTGCAATTCGCGCGGCGGGGGCGCGAGCATCCGCCCGTGCCCGTGCGGGTAGAGGTGGTTCACATTGCGCTTGGCATCCACCAGCGGCGCGACCGTTTCGGGGTGGATGAAGGGCACATGGTAGACCTCCATGTTGGCCTCCATCGCGACCTTCCAGTTGCAGGCGAGATCGAAGCTGTGCCGCGCGGCGAGGCGCAAGCGGTCGAAGCCGAACTCCTCCCACTCCTCGGCCACGGGGCCGAGGAAGTCGCGCAAGCTGGGCGCACCGTCGTCGAAATTGACGAAGATGAGCTTGCCGAACATCTCGCACCGGACCGGGATGAGGCCGCGCGTCGCCATGTCGAGATCGACGAAGTCCTGCCGTTCGGGGACGCCCACCAGAGAGCCATCGGTCTTGTAGGTCCAGGCGTGATAGGGACACACCAGCCGCCGCGCGCAGCCCTTGTCGGCGGTCACCACCGGCGCGCCGCGATGGCGGCAGGTGTTGTAGAAGGCGCGCACCACGCCGTCGGTGCCGTGAACGATGATGATCGGATCGCCCGCATTGTTCCAGCGCATGAAGCTGCCGGGCTCGGGCACCTCGTCCAGGTGCGCGGCGAAGAGCCATGCCTTGCGGAAGATGTGATCCTGCTCAAGCGCGTAATATTCGGCGCTGGTATAGCGCGCGGCGGGGATGTCGGGCAGGCGCGGGAAGCCCGGCGGCGGGGCCTTGCGCTGCCCTTCCCACTCCATCAGCGCCTTCAGCGTCGCGACTGTGGCCGAGTCCATGCGTGCCTCTCCCTCTCCCGGACCACCCCCGGGTAGGGCACGGCACTGGCGGGCGACAATTGGCGGATAAGGCAGGGTCCTGGAGCGCGATGATAAAAAGTGGGAACCGGTTTTTGTCAGAAATCGCGCGGCAACAAAGATCTAGAGGATTGCGCTCCACCGCTCCCAGACGAGCGCCGAGACGCCAAGCCACGTGGTGAACATGATGAGGTAGGGCCAGCGGCGGGGCCAGAGGCGGGCCACCAGCAAGGTCGCCGCTGCCGTGGCGCCGAGGGCAAGCAGCGCGATGCTTGCCACCGCGGCACCGCTGCCCGTCAGCCCGACCTGAAGCGCGAGGGTAGCCCATTGCACGGGCAGCAGCGCGAGCACCCAGCCCGGCCACGCCCCCGGCATGGCGGCGGCGGTGAGCAGGACGGCAGCCTCGCCCGCGACCACGGCCACCGCAATCCACCACCCCCGCGCAGCAGCGGAACACGCGAACAGCCTCCCGCGCGCGGCAAAGCTGACGCTGGCGATGATGGCGGCAAGCACTGTGGCCGTGGGCGCGTGGAGGGCAGGCAAGCCGAGCGCCAACGCCAGCAGCACCAGCCCAGCCCCGGCCATCAAGGCTACCACGACGCCGAAAGCGAACCGTCCGGCAGCGGCCGCAGCAATCATCCCCGCCGCCATCATGCCGATGGCGACGACAGTCCCGGCAGCGCGCGGGTCGGGGGCCATCACGAGTGCCCCCGCCGGAGCCACCACCCCGGCCAGCGCGACAATCAGCCACGCAAAAACCGGGCGGTCTGCAACCTGATGCTCGGGCAGAAATTTCATCAGAAGGTCAGTGGTCGAGGCGACGGGAATTGTCGAGCCGTCGGCTACGTCAGGCAATTCGGGAAGTCGACGTGAGCGCGTATGACACCTGAACGGTCGTGAAGCGACCGCAAGGGCAACCGCCCGCCCGCAGCGGGCTCGGAGCAAAGCGGAGAGCGTCTAGCGAGGACGCAGCCGCGGAGGCGGCTGCGAAAAACAGGAATGGTGAGCCCGACAGGATTCGAACCTGTGACCCGCTGATTAAAAGTCTACGCTTTAGCTCGCCCGCAAGATCATCCCGATTGATACTAGCTGCTTCTGGGTTACACCGAAAATCCGGGTAATCTGCGGTTTTGGCGTTGACAAGTCTTTGGCTCCATGATCTATGCAACGCCTACTTGATATGGGTTGATACCCGCTAGTCCTTCAGCGGCGAAACCCATGTGAAACCCACAAGGGTGTTGAGCAGGAGGAAGAGCATGGCCGTGGTACTGACGAAGACCGCTATCGACGCGGCAAGCGCGCGAGTGACGAAAGGCCAGCGCATCGAGCTTCATGACGCTAAGGAGAGCGGGCTTCGCATCCGCATTGGCGAACGGGGCGCAAAATGGTCGGTGCAGAAGCGTACCCAGGGTGGACGCATTATCCGCATCCCTCTCGGTAGCTGGCCTGCGGTCTCGATAGCCGATGCCCGTACCGCCGCGCAGGAAGCCAAGCGCGAGGTGGAGAAGGGGGTCAACCCTAACGAGCAGAGAAAGTCGGCGCGAAACTACAGCACCCTTCGCGACCTGCTCGACCTCTATGACAAGGCGAAGCTCGGCAAGCTCCGTTCGGGTCCGGGTGCCAAGAGGGCGATCGAGTCCGCCTTGGCTAAGCTACTGGATCGCGACCCCGCTCAACTGACTCGCAGGGATATCGCGAGTGCGATCGATAAGCTGGCCGAAACGGCACCAATTCACGCGAACCGCACGCTCGCTTACGTCAAGGCGTTCTTCGCCTGGGCTGTCGGCCGGGGACACCTGTCGGCCAATCCGGCGGCCGGTATATCGAAGCCAGCTGCCGAGGTGTCGCGCGACCGCACGCCCTCGCTCGACGAGCTCGTCGAGATCTGGCGCGCAGCTGAATCGCTTGGCTATCCGTTCGGGCCTGCGGTGCGCCTCCTCATCGCAACCGCCATGCGCCGCGAAGAGATCAGCGGCATGGCAGCCTCAGAGCTCGACCTGTCCGCGACCGGTGATGCGGTCTTCACACTCCCCGCCGATCGCTCGAAGAACGGCCGCGCAATCCGCGTTCCGCTGTCGCCGCTGGCCTTGGAGCCGCTTCGGGAAGCACTGGCAGCTCGCCCTGTTATCGACGCCAAGAAGGGCACGCGGTCGGACCTGCTATTCACGACGACGGGCGAAACGCCCGCATCGGGGTGGAGTAGAGCGAAGTCACGCTTAGACGCCTTGATCGCCAAAGCCAGAAGGAAGGCGGCCGAAGAGGCTGGCTGCGAGCCCGTCGACATGCCGCCGTGGCGCCTCCATGATCTTCGGCGCTCCTTCGCAACTTTGGCTTGTGATGTGCTGCACATCGATGCGGCGACCGCGGACCGGTGCCTTAATCACGTAGGAGCGTCGACCACGTCGACGATTTCGCGCGTGTATGGTCGCAGCGAGCTATTTGATCAGCGCAAGTCCGCCCTCAACGCTTGGGGCGAACTGCTGCGCAGTGCGATAGAGCCAGCTGCGGCTGAGAACGTCGTGCCGATCAAGGCCGACGTGGCGTGACCCCGTTCGACAACATGCGAGACGGGCTTCTAGCGGCGCGCCGTCGCTATGACGAGGCGCCGTCTGTGGAGGCAAAGCGAGAAGGGCTACGTGCCTCGCTTATGCTGCTCGTGCGCATGGCTGAAGCGAACTTCGGCGCGGAAGTGGCCCTGCCCCTTCTCGACCTCAACGCGGACTTGGCAGGCCTCGACAGCGGGGGCGTTGCCCCTTTGTTGCGGCCGAGCAAGCCGCAGGGACCGGGGCGGCCGCGCGAGCCAGCTCGAGACGCTCACTGGGCGACAGCGTGCGCCTGCGTAGACGCGCTCGCGTGCGATCATCCTACTGGTACCGCCGGCGCAATAGCCGAAGTGGCGGGCGAACTCGGCATATCGGCCGCAGCGCTGTCGACATGGCGCGCGAAGCTGCCGGGCGAAAAGAGCGACGAGGCACGACGTCTACACAGTGAAATGCAGACGGCAATCTGCGCGGCGGACGATCGGCGCTCGGCCGTGCTAGCTGTCCTCAAGAACCTCGGGGCGAGCTTCCGCAAATAATGCAGAAACCCTCCCTTTTTATAAACTTCGGTTAGGTTCATCCCTGTTGCTCCACTTTGATACGGAGCGACACCGACATGAACGGATCGAAAACAGCTTTGGAGCCCGGCGCGCTGTCGGTGCCCGATTTCGCCGCATGGGCCGGCATTTCAGAGCCTTGGGCGTGGAAGCAAATCTATAGCGGCCAGGTGCGCTCGGTGAAGCGCGGCCGTCGCCGCCTGGTGCCCATGGAAGCGGCGCGCGCGTGGCTCGCAGGCGAACAAGATGCCGCCTAACCCCCAGAAAGAAAAAGCCGGCCGCGCTGGAGACGCGAACCGGCTTTGATGCGGACCTCGACCAAAAGGAAAACGCAGATGCTCCTTACACCAATCGACTCTGGCGCGCAAACCCGCAGCTGGTGCAGCCATGGCGACGTGATGCCAGGCGTGCACCGCGAGCACTTCGCCGACCACGAGGACGCGGAACGGCTTGGCGCCTTCGTCCGCATCACCGCAGCCGATGAGCGCCTTGATGAAGCGCTCCATCCGCTGGAGCAGCCTGCCTACTTCGTGCGTCGCACTTGCGAACCGAAGACGCTGAAGCGCCAGGCCGTCGCGTTCGCGCCGAACCGCTGCCCCTTTCCCGACTGGTACGACGCCGACCCTGATGAGAGTTGGCGCCGGCCGCTCACTCCCGAAATCGTCAGCCTTGCGAGGCGGCTGTGACTGGGCGCGGCGCAATGGCGCTTGCCTATGCGGTGCGGGTGTCGTTTCGTCGACCTCGCCCGCATGAGCGCTTCGCCGTCCCGTCTGGCTACCGCGTCGTGATCGGTGTCGCGCACACTGCGGACGGGCCGGAGGAACTGCCGTGGCTAGTGCCGAGCCGCGATGCGAAGCGAGCATTCAACCCGCGCTGCCGTGACTTTGCGCGCCTGCTCGAAGCAGGCGAGGTCCCGGCCGGCTGGCACCGCCTCTAAACCTGAAATCCCTCGCGCCGCAGGGCGCGCCCGCTGCCCGGCTGGCCCGGATAACGGCGTGGTCGAACCGAGAAACGACCATGACCACGAACGTAGTTTCTATCCTCGCGACACAGCCGCACGACCCTCAACAAGCCTGCGACGCCCTGGCGCTAATCTTCGGCGACCGGCCTTGGCAGGTTACGGCACTCGACCCAGGAACCGGAGCGGAAGACAGCGCCACTTTTGCACCTCATGATCGCGCTGGTGTATCCGCCTGGCTTGCGAGGCAATCCGCAGCGAACTGCTATTTCGGCCATGCCGAGCGCAAGCCTGATGCGGCGCGCCGCCGCAGGGAAGATATCGCCGCGGTTCACTGGCTGCACGTCGACGCCGACCCCCGCCACGGCGAGCCGCTTGATCTTGAGCGTACGCGCATCCTGGCACTGCTCGAGGACCCGCCCGAAGGCGTGGCGCCCCCCTCGTTGGTGATTGATAGCGGTCGGGGCTATGTCGGGCTTTGGCGCCTTGCCGAGCCCTTGAACGATCTAGCGGCGGCCGAGGGGATGAACCGCTGGCTTGCTGAGCAGCTAGGCGGCGATAAGTGCCATGACGTGTCGCGCATCTTGCGCTTGCCTGGTACGGGCAACCAGAAGCCTGAAGCGCAAGGGCGCCGGGCGCGTATCATCAGTCAGGATGCTGGCGCGGTCTTCTCGGCCGATCGGTTCGGGCGCTCGGCGGGCAGCGGCACCGCGCGACGCTCGCAGGATAATCAGGCGCCGATCTGCGAGCTTGACACGCCAGCCGCTTTGGCCCGGATCGACGCCTATTTGGCCACCGAGCCCGGAGCCGTAGAGGGCCAGGGCGGCGACGCTCATACGCTTCAGGTCGCGATGAACTGTCGTGACATGGGCGGCTCCGAGGCCGCGGTGTTCGATCGCATGGCCGCAGAGTGGAACGACAAGTGTAGTCCGCGCTGGGAACTGGACGAGCTCGCAGGAAAGATTGCGAACGCCTACGCCTACGCGCAGAATGCGCCAGGCTCGCAGTCGCCGGCGGTCGACCTTGCAGGCGTCGAGCCTCTCGAGCCTCGCTACGTCAAACCTGCAGGTCCTACGGCGCTGCCAGTGCTCAAGCTTGCTGAGCTGGGGCGGCAGTATGCGCCCGAACGGCTATGGGCGGTTGATGGGATGATCCCGCTCCTCAAAGCCACCATGCTTACGGGCCGCGGGGGTGTGGGTAAGTCGCTGCTCGCGCAGCTGCTCGCCACCGTTACGGCCTTGGGCGCGCCGTTTCTCGGCATGGCGACGCGGCCAGCGAAGGCGGCGTACATCAGTTGGGAGGACGACGCCGAGGAACTGTGGAGGCGGCAGGAAGCTATCTGCTCGGCATTGGGCATCCCTATGGCGGACCTCGACGGCAAGCTGGTGCTGGTCTCCATGACCAGGGAGCCGGACAGCCTGCTCGTCACCTTCGACGCTGCAGGTAACAGAACCGTGACGCCGCGGGGGCACCAGATTGAAGCCTACGCGGTCGCAGAGCGGTTGAAGTTTATAGCCTTCGACAATGCCTCTCACCTGCTAGGCGGCGATCACAACGATATCAAACACGTCGCCGGCTTCGCACACTGGCTCAACTCGCTGGCCGAGACGATCGAGGGCGCGACGCTGCTGCTGCACCACCCGAACAAGAGCGGTGATGATTGGCTCGGCTCGGTCGCCTACGAAAACCAATTCCGCTCGCGGCTGTTCATGGATCGGCCGCTGGACGCCGTAGACCCGAACGCTCGCGTGCTCACTAATCCGAAGGCGAATTACGCTGCATCGGGCGGCGAGGTGCGGTTCCGTTGGTGGCGGGGGAGCTTCATGCGCGATGCGGACCTGCCCGCCGACGCTGTTGCGGCAATCAACGAGACGGCACAGGCGCAGCACGATGCAGCGTAATTCGCCTTCGGATTAGTGAGCACGCGAGCGTTCGGGTCTACGGCGTCCAGCGGCCGATCCATGAACAGCCGCGAGCGGAATTGGTTTTCGTAGGCGA
>JBJTTE010000326.1:0-2944 GCA_046080005.1 Erythrobacter sp. | reverse complement strand
AATGCGGTCTGGCAGATGAAGGAAGACATCAGCCCCAACCGCAGCTGGAATTTCGATCACATGCTGGCCTTCCGCCAGGCCGAGGTCGCGCACACCGAGCCACTTGCAGCCGATACCCGCTTCCCGATCTTCCCGCCGCATCTGGTCCAGCAGGTGCGCGATGCGATGCCGCATGACGGGATCATCTGCCTCGACAACGGGGTCTACAAGATCTGGTTCGCGCGCGGTTACACCGCTTACCTCCCCAACACCGTGCTGCTTGACAATGCGCTGGCGACGATGGGTGCGGGGCTGCCCTCGGCGATGATGTCGTCGATGCTCTATCCCGATCGCAAGGTGATGGCGATCTGCGGCGATGGCGGGTTCATGATGAACAGCCAGGAGATGGAGACCGCGGTGCGCCTCGGCCTCAATCTCACCGTGCTGATCCTGCGCGACGATGCCTATGGGATGATCCGCTGGAAGCAGGCCAATATGGGCTTCACCGATTTCGGCCTGACCTTTGGCAACCCCGATTTCGTGCAATATGCCGAAAGCTACGGCGCGACGGGGCACCGCGTCACCTCGTCGGAACATCTGCGCGAGTTGCTCGCCCATTGTCGCGACACGCCCGGCGTGCATCTGATCGATTGTCCGGTCGATTACACTGAGAACGACCAGATCCTGAACATCGACATCAAGCGGCTCAGCAAGGAGCTGTGACCACCACACGGGCTGCCGGAGGCATTCGTCATGCATGAAGTGGTCAATCCGTTCGACTTGCAGGTGATTGGCAGTGTTCCCACGCATGATTGGGAAGCGGTCGATGCCGCGCTGGCGCGCGCCCATGCGCTGGCGCGGGATCGGTCGCAGTGGAAGAAGCCGCACCAGCGCGCGGCGATCCTCCACCGGGCGATGGATATCATGCGCGAGCGGCGGGATCATCTCGCCTTTCAGATCGCCAATGAAGGCGGCAAGCCGCTGATCGATGCGCGGGTCGAGGTAGACCGCGCGATCAATGGGATCGAGTTGTGCATCCACGAAATCGGTGTCCTGCGCGGCACCGAGATCCCGATGGGGCTGACGGCGGCAGGCGATGGCCGGCTGGCCTGGACCACGCGCGAGCCGATTGGCGTGGTGGTGGCGGTTTCGGCCTTCAACCATCCGCTCAATCTGATCGTCCATCAGGTCGCCCCGGCGGTCGCCACGGGCTGCCCGGTGATTGTCAAACCCGCTGCGGATACGCCGCTATCGTGCTTTGAGTTCATCGCGATCCTGCACGAGGCGGGGTTGGAGCCGGACTGGGCGCAGGCGGTGCAGCCGCCGCGCGATGTCTCCGAGCGGATGGTGAGTGATCCGCGCGTCGCTTTCTTCAGCTTTATCGGATCGGCAGGGGTGGGCTGGTCGCTCCGCTCCAAGCTTGCGCCGGGCACCCGCTGCGCGCTCGAACATGGCGGGGTCGCGCCGGTGATCGTCGATCCCAGCGCCAATCTGGACCTCGCGGTGCCGAGCCTTGCCAAGGGCGGCTTCTACCACTCGGGGCAGGTCTGCGTGTCTGTGCAGCGGGTGTTCGCCCATGCCTCGATCGTCGATGCGTTGGCCGAGCGGTTGGCAGCGGCGGCGAGCGCCTTGAAGGTCGGAAACGCGATCCACCAAGACACCGAATGCGGCCCGCTGATCCGGCCCAAGGAAGTTGAACGGGTCGGCAAGTGGATTGATGAAGCACGCGCGGGCGGCGCGCAGATTTTGTGCGGCGGGACGCGGCTCTCGGACACCACCTATGCGCCAACAGTGCTGCTCAACCCGCCGGTGGATGCCACGATCTCGCGCAATGAAGTGTTTGGCCCGGCTGTCTGTGTCTATGGCTATACCGATGTCGACGCAGCGCTTGCACAGGCCAATTCGCTCGACGTGGCGTTTCAGGCCGCGATCTTCAGCAATGATCTCGCCAGCGTGATGCACACCTATCGCAACATCGACGCATCAGCGGTGATGGTGAACGACCACACCGCCTTCCGCACCGACTGGATGCCGTTTGCGGGCCTGCGCACGTCAGGGCATGGGGTCGGGGGTATTCCCTATACCTGCCACGAGATGACCATCGAAAAGATGATTGTGATGAGGGGGTAGCGGGGGACTTGCTCGCCGATTCAGGTGAGCGAGCGCGCTCTTCGCTGTGCAAGTCGACGCCGCTGCGAGCGGACCAGCGCAATGGCGAGCCTGCGGCCCGGGGACCCCCCTTCCCCGGTCGCGGGATAGTCAGTTGTCTTCCAACAGCAGCAGCACCGCCGTCACTTCGAGCCGCTCCATCGCGCCGAAGCGGTGATCGACCTTGGTGATGGTTGCATCGGCGACCAATTGGCCGGGCAAGGTGAATTCATGATCGGGCAGACACTCGATCAGCGTCTCGCCCGCAGCCACAGCATCAGCCCCGCAGAACTCGAGCACCACTTCCTGGCGGGTGCCAGAGAAGGTGATCGAAGCCCAGGTCTTCTCCTCGTGCGCCAGCACTGTGCCGACGCCGCCGGTGATCTGCATCAGCGCCGCATGCACCCGGTCAGCCAGCGTCCGGCGTGGACGCAGTGGCGGGACGGTGCCGATGAAGGAAGGCAAGGCGGACTTGACCTCGATCTGGTCGAACGGGCCAATCAGATGAGCGAAAGGATCGCGCAGGCTTTCGGTCAGCATCGTGCCATCTCCTTGGACTGGGCTGCGGCGCTATCGGCATAGCCCTGCATCCAGGCGCGCGTGCGCAGTTCGGTATCCGGGCGCGGCGTGCGGCCCATCCGCAGATCGAGCACGAAGCGTGGGTCATGGGCAGCGAGCCGCCCGAACTTGGTGGCGGGCATGGTGTGCTCGCGCAGGAAGGTCTCAATAGTCCTAAGCAGCATGTTTTGCGTCCCGTGTGGTTGATCGAGTCCAAGGCGATACACCGAGCGATTCGCTCGGTGTTCCTGATGTGTTC
>JBJTTE010000325.1:0-3062 GCA_046080005.1 Erythrobacter sp. | reverse complement strand
TCAGATACATCGTCAGCGGGTCTTCGCTCATCGAACCGAGCGGAAAGCTCGCTGTCGGCGTGGTCGGTGCGAGGATCACGTCGCACTCTTCGAAGGCGCGGGCGAAGTCGCGGGCGACCAAAGCGCGGACCTTCGAAGAGTGCGACGTGATCCTCGCACCGACCACGCCGACAGCGAGCTTTCCGCTCGGTTCGATGAGCGAAGACCCGCTGACGATGTATCTGAACGACGTCTTCGCCGTCCCCGCCAGCCTAGCCGGCCTGCCCGCGATGAGCGTCCCCGCCACGGTCAACGCCGACGGGTTGCCGCTCGGCCTGCAACTGGTTGGCAAGCCCTTCGACGAGCTGGGCGTGCTCAACGCAGGCCTCGCCATCCAGCAACGCGCTGGCTTCACCGCCAAGCCGGAGAAGTGGTGGTGACCATTGAAGGTGCCCCGGCATCGACGGCCATGCGCTTTGAAGTGCTGGACGCGCTGCGGGGTATCTGTGCGCTGCTGGTGGTGCTCTACCACTTCAATTCGAACGGCTATATCGTCGCGCTGCCGATCGTTCAGAACGGCTGGCTGTTCGTCGACTATTTCTTTGTTCTGAGCGGCTTCGTCATGACCCATTCCTATGCCCCGCGGCTTGCCGAGGGCCGGGTTTCGATTGCCCGTTTCATGGGGCTTCGGATGGGACGGATCTATCCGCTGCATCTGTTTGTCTTGCTTGGATTTGCTGCGCTGGAGCTGCTGCTGGTGCTGGGCGGCGATACCCTTGCCCGCTATGTCAGCCGCGAACCTTTCACCGGATCGCGTGCGATTGAACCGCTGATCCAGAACCTGTTTCTGTTCCAGACCTTCGGCATCGGCAATGCAGTAGGCTGGAATGTGCCCGCGTGGAGCATCGCGGCCGAAATGTGGACCTATCTGGTCTTTGCGCTGGTTTTTGTGGTGAGCAAGGGGCGCAGCGCCATCGCCAGCGGGGTGCTGGCGTTGGCGGCGCTGGCGGCGGTCATGTCCTATTCTTCCGATCTTGATGTCACCTTCAACGGGGGCATCTTTCGCTGCATCTTCGGCTTCGGGCTGGGCGTGGTGACCTACCACCTGTTCCGGCGCTTCGGCGGCGCTAGTGGCAGCCCGGCCGAAATTGCCGCGGTGCTGATCAGCATCGGCTTTGTTTCGCTGGCCGAGGGAGCGCTGACATTCCTTGCGCCGCTGGTCTTCGGCGGGGTGGTGTTCGTGCTGGCCTGCCAGAACGGCGTGATTTCGCGCGTGCTGAAAGGTGGCTTCTTCCAGTTGCTGGGGCTGACCAGCTATTCGATTTACATGATCCACACCTTCATTCACGGGCGCATCGGCGAGGTTCTGCAAATCACCAAGATCGTGGCGATCCGGGTCGATCCGCAGGGTCGCACGATGCTGGAAGGCGCGCCTCTGGTGGCGGATGCGATTACCTTGGCGATGCTGGTGGCGGTGGTATGCGGGGCCTTTGTCACGTATCATCTGATCGAAAAGCCGGGCCAGGCCCTGTCGCGGCGGCTGCTTTCCGCAGCGCCACAGGCAGCGCAAGGAGCAGCAGCATGATGATTGCCGATACGCCGCTGTGGATCGCCGGCATCGGCATCATTGTGGCGGTGCCGCTGACTTTTATGGTTGCCAATTGGGTGCGGAAAAACATCGACCATGGCGAGATGCGGTTTGGGCCTGACGGCAAGGTGATCGAGGACGAGGAGAACAGTCCCTAGCAATCCTCATTGCGAAGCCTTGCCGCAGGTTCTTGCCAAGATGGCTCATCAGGACAATCGCGTTGCCCAGGAGGGAACACATATGGCCGCACTGATCGCTGATCCTGCCAATGCAAAGTCGTTGGCTTACCGGTTCCGCAGCAAGCGCGACAAGCTTTTGCGTAGCTTTCTGGAGCAAGCTCGACCGCCGGGCAACGCGCCGTGCCGAGTAGTCGATCTTGGGGGAGGATCCGCTTACTGGGAACGCGTGGGATTCCAGTGGCTCGAAGCTAACGGCTTTGAGGTGACTTGTATAAATTATGACTCGAGCGAATTGACGCGAGATATCACTGCTAGCGGCCGGATCAGCTTGATCGTGGGCGATGCCTGCGATCTCCAGGAATTCGAAGATGACAGTTTCGACATCGTCCACTCCAATTCAGTGATCGAACACGTGGGTGGCTGGACCAAAATGTCCAGCTTTGCCAAGGAGGCGCGCCGACTGGCACCCGCCTATTATGTGCAAACACCCAATTTCTGGTTCCCGGTTGACCCTCATTTTTATCGCGTCCCGATGATCCATTGGTTGCCACCGTCGGCACGGGCGAGCGTCCATCGCAAGGTCCGAGCCGGTTGGTCAGGCCCGGCATAGGATTTTGATTCTGGAATGCGCTTGGCCGAAAGCAATAACATGCTCAGCGCAACGCAAATGAGACATCTTTTTCCTGATGCGACATTGCGATTTGAAAGGGCTGCATTCCTGCCTAAATCGATCATCGCGACCCGAACACATCGAAGCAAGTGATCAAGAGAGCCAAGCAATGAGCAACTACCGCATCCAGGGCGCAACCGGCGAATGGGAGGTCGTGATCGGCCTTGAAGTCCACGCGCAGGTGACCTCCAACGCCAAGCTGTTCTCGGGCGCCGCGACCGCCTTCGGGGCGGAGCCGAACGCGCAGGTCTCCCTCGTCGATGCCGCGATGCCGGGCATGCTCCCCGTGCCCAATCGCGAGTGCATCCGGCAGGCGGTGCGCACTGGCATGGCCATCGAAGCGCAGATCAACGCGTGGAGCCGGTTTGACCGCAAGAACTATTTCTACGCCGATCTTCCGCAGGGCTACCAGATCAGCCAGCTTTACCACCCGATCGTCGGCGAAGGCTCGTTGCTGATCGAGGCGGACGAGAAGGCCGGGATCGAAGCTGACAAGGTGATCGGGATCGAGCGCATTCATGTCGAACAGGATGCGGGCAAATTGATGCATGATCAGCATCCGACCATGTCCTACGTCGATTTGAACCGTTCGGGCGTGGCGCTGATGGAGATCGTCAGCCGCCCCGATATGCGGTCGCCCGCCGAG
>JBJTTE010000324.1:0-8830 GCA_046080005.1 Erythrobacter sp. | reverse complement strand
GCGATGTATCTCAGTCGCGCCGCCGCGCATGTGCATCTGGTGGTGCGGTCGGACAGCCTTGCCGCCTCAATGTCGAGTTATCTCACGCAGCGGCTGGAGGTCGATCCGTGCGTCACGATCCACTATAACTCCGAAGTCACGGCGCTCCATGGGGAGAATTGGCTCGAGGGCATTACGCTCAAAACCGGAGAGCGCGAGCAGCGGATCGACACCCGCGCGCTGTTCATTATGATCGGGGCCGCGCCCAACACGGGCTGGCTTTCAGGGCTGGCGCGAACCGATGACAAGGGCTTTGTTATCACCGGCGCGGCAGCCGGACAGGCGGACGATTACGCCACGACCGCGCCCGGCATCTTTGCGGTGGGTGATGTGCGCAGCGGTTCGGTCAAGCGCGTCGCGAGCGCGGTTGGCGAAGGATCGGTGGTGGTCAGCCGCATCTGGCAATATCTTGAGGACACGCGGCCAAAGGAGGCGTGATTTTCGCGGCCAAGCCACTGGCACTGCGCCGCAAAGCCGATATGCTGGCGCTGCGGGCCCCACCATCGCAGGGATGGGCCGCAAGAGGACGCAAGCCATGATTTCTGCGCTGCTGCGCAGCCTTGCCGCGCTGCTGGCTCTGCTTGCCGCAGCGCCCGCTGCTGCCGAATGGTACGAGGCATCGAGCGACCATTTCGTCATCTATGCCGATGACAAGGAAGCCGACATCCGCACCTTCGGCGAGAATCTCGAGCGTTATCACAGCGCGATGGCCTTTCTCGTCGGCCGCAATCTCGCGAAGCCCAGCCCCTCCAACCGCGTGGTGATCTACGTTGTCGGCGGGCAACGGGACATGCGGATGCTCACTGGCGGGAGCCGCACCATCATGGGCTTCTATATCCCCCGCGCTGGGGCCAGCCGCGCCTTTGTGCAAGATATCCGCAACACCAAAGGCTACCCTCATTTCTCCACCATCGTGCTCTTGCACGAATCCGCGCACCACTTTTTTATCTCCACCTCACGCTTGGCCCTGCCGCGCTGGCTGAACGAGGGCGCGGCGGAGTTCTTCGCATCGGCGGTCTTCAAGGACGATGGCAGCCTGTTGATCGGTCTCCCCGCAAAGCACCGTGGGCCTGAACTGTTCTATGCCGCACCTGTCCACGTGCGCGAATTGCTCGATCCGGCACTCTACGAAAAGCAGCGTGGCGAGGGCTATGACGCCTTCTACGGCAAGAGCTGGCTGCTCTATCACTACCTCACCTTCTCCAAGGAACGGCGCGATCAGATAGTGACCTATCAGCGCAGCCTGTTTGATGGCATGGCACCGCTCGCGGCGGGCGAGGCAGCGTTCGGCGATCTTGATCAGGTCGAACGCGAACTGACCAAATACCTCAATGGTCGCAAAATGGTCAGCTTCGCGCTGACCCCCTCGCAGCTGAGTGCGGGCAGCCCCATCGTGTTCCGCAAGCTGCCGGCTGGCGAGGCGGCGATCATGCCGCTGATCATCCGCTCGCAGCGTGGGGTGAACGCCGAGGACGCGGCGGAGCTAGTTACTTAAGCGCGCGCATTGGCCGCAACCTATCCCGATGATCCGGGCGTGCTCACCGCGCTGGCCGAGGCAGAGTATGATGCAGGCCACGATGCTGAAGCCATCGCTGCCGCCGATAAAGTGATCGCGCGCGATCCGACGCGCGTCAATGCTTACGTTCAAAAGGGCTATGCGCTGTTCCGCAAAGCGGCGGCTGCCGATGATCCCAAGCCGGCCTATGCAGCCGCGATGCGGCCCTTCGCCGCGCTCAAAAAGATGGAGAACAATCATCCGCTACCGCTGTTCTATTTCTACCGCAGCCAGGTCGAACGCGGGTTAGAACCAGATGAAACGGCACGCGCCGCGCTCGAACAGGCCTCGGTCCTCGCTCCCTTCGATCAGGGCTTGCAGATCAGTGCAGGCATGATGTTGATTGCCGAGGGCAAGCATAGTGCCGCGCGGCAGTTTCTCGGACCCGTCGCGGCAAACCCGCACGGCGGCGGCGCGGCGGCGTGGGCCAAGCAGCTCATCACAATAATCGCAAATACGGCTGATGGCGAAAAGATCAGCATGGCTGCCCTTGAGCAGGCAAGGGAGAATGTCGCCGAGGCGACCGACGACACGGGCGGCAATCTTGGTGGGGAAGACGAAGAGGCCGGGGGCGAAGCGGCTGATGGCGAGGCTACTGGGGGCGAAGAAGGCAGCGGCTAGAGCCGCCAACCTCCTTCACCCGCCCAGGCAGTTCAGCTCTTGCCGAACAGGCCCTTGGCCATGCCGACAATATCGTTAAGCGGATTGCCGTCCTTGTCGGCATCAAGCAGCGCGCCCAGCCCCGCGAGGGCGCCTGCACCCTGCACCTTGCCCATCAGATCGCCCAGTGCGCTTTCGCCGCCGAACTGTTCGAGGATCGAGCCCAGCGCGCCTGCATCCAAGCCGGTCTTTTGCGCGGCCATCTCGATCGTGTTGCCCGGCTCGGCATGCGACTGACCGAGCGCGGCAAGACCTTTCTCCACCAGCGCAGGATCGAGGCCGACTTTACCGGCGAGATCTGCGATTGTGTCCGGCGAACCGGGACTTGCTTCAGAATTCCGTCCAAAATGCTCATGCTGTGCTCCCTTGCTGGTGAGATATCATCTTCCACCAGCATTGTTACGCCATTGCGGCGGGGGAGACCAGCAATTTAGGCGGCGATGGGCGCAGGTGCCGCGTTCTTTACGCCTGCATCAACATGGGCTTCGAACTGGGCAAAATTGTCGATGAACAGCTGCACCAGCTTCATCGCGGTTGCATCATATTCGTCGCCATTGACCCAGGTGCTGCGCGGATCGAGGATGGTCTGGTCGATCCCGGCTGCGGCCAGCACTGGCACGTGCACCGGCACGTCGAAACCGAAATTGGGATCGGTCCGGAACTCGACGTTGTCCATGTCGCCATCGAGCACGGCGTTGAGCAGCGCGCGGGTCGCCTTGATCGGCATCCGCGAGCCGGTGCCATACTTGCCGCCGGTCCAGCCGGTGTTGACCAGCCAGCACTGCGCACCGCCCTTGGCAATCCGCTCCTTGAGGAGGTTGCCATAGACCGAGGGGTGGCGCGGCATGAAGGCAGCGCCAAAGCAGGTGCTGAAGGTGGCTTCCGGCTCGGTCACGCCGATCTCGGTGCCAGCGACCTTGGCGGTGTAGCCCGAGAGGAAGTAATACATCGCCTGATCGGCGGTCAGCCGCGCGATCGGGGGCAGCACGCCGAAGGCATCGGCGGTCAGCATGATCACGTTCGACGGCGCCGGGCCAAGGTTCTTTTCCGAGGTGTTCGGGATCGATTCGATCGGATAGGCGCCGCGGGTGTTTTCGGTCTTGCTGCCATCGGTGAAGTCGAGCTCGCGCGTGGCTTCATCCATCGTCACGTTCTCAAGGATCGTGCCGAACATCTGGGTGGTGGCGTAGATTTCGGGCTCACCGTCAGCCGAGAGGTTGATCATCTTGGCATAGCAGCCGCCTTCAAAGTTGAAGACCGCCGTATCCGACCAGCCATGCTCGTCATCGCCGATCAGGGTGCGGCTGGCATCGGCCGACAGCGTGGTCTTGCCGGTACCCGACAGGCCAAAGAAGATCGCGCTCTTGCCGTCCGCGCCAATATTGGCCGAGCAGTGCATCGGCATCACGCCTTGCGCTGGCAGGAGGTAGTTGAGAAGGCCGAACACGCCCTTCTTCATCTCGCCGGAATATTCGGTGTTACCGATCAGGATCAGCTTCTCGGTGAAGCTGACCGCGATCACCGTATCGCTGCGGCAGCCGTGACGCTCCGGATCGGCCTTGAAGCTCGGCAGGTTGATGATCGTGTATTCAGGCACGAAGCTCGCCAGCTCATCCGCCGTGGGGCGCACCAGCAGCGTGCGGATGAACAGGTTGTGCCACGCCATCTGGTTGATCACGCGGACATTGACCCGATATTCAGGCTGCGAGCCGCCGAACAGATCAGCGACGTAAAGCTCATCCTGATCTTCAAGCGCGGCCAGGAAATCCGCCTTCAGGTTGGCGAAATGCTCGGGGTTCATCGGCTGGTTGATGGTGCCCCAGTTGATCGTGCTTTCGGTTCCGGCATCGCGGACAATATACTTGTCCTTCACGCTGCGGCCGGTGAACCGCCCGGTATCAACCAGCAGCGCACCATGCTTGGTCAGCTTGCCCTCACCCTTCTTGAGCGCATGTTCGACCAGGGCCGACGTGCCGAGATTGGGGTAAATCGTCGCACCAGTGTTAAAGTTCTGGGCGGCGAGCGAGGTTACGAGCGGGGTCAACGGACATCTCCTGAGCGAGGCGCTTGTGTGAGTCGTGGAGATACGGTCTGACCAGTGTCAGCGAGTCTCCCTTTCCTGATCGGCATGCCCTAGCATTCACGCATAGGTATGCAAGGTCGGAAAGGGCTCTGCTGGTCCAGCCTCCAAATCCCACGCAACGGCTTTAAATCGCGATGCTCGATGCGTCAAACCACACGCACCATAGCAGTTTTGTGGAGCGGAAAAGCGCAGCTTTTGTCAGCCGGGCTGCATCCCACGCAAACGACCGCCTGGACCTCATGGCACTGGCCAGTCTTCCCCGCTCGGCGCGCCAGCATTGCGAAGCCAAGGCGATGGCGCTAACCCGTTGATTGCTGCGAGGGCGGCGCCAAGGAAGATAGCAGAGATGTCCGACAGCACCACCGAGCCTGCCCCCACGCCGGCCGCCAGCCGGTCTGACAGCGCAGGCACCGAAGTGCGCAAGCTGCAGATCGCGCTGGTCGATGATGATCGCAACATCCTCACTACGGTCTCGATTGCGCTGCAAGCCGAAGGCTTTGCCACCCGGCTCTATTCGGATGGCGAGACGGCACTGAAGGCGCTGCTCGACAATCCCCCCGATCTCGCCGTGTTCGATATCAAGATGCCGAAGATGGACGGGATGGAACTGCTGCGCCAGCTACGCGCGCATTCGCCTTTGCCGGTGATCTTCCTGACCAGCAAGGATGATGAAAGCGACGAGGAGGCAGGGCTGGAACTGGGCGCCGATGACTACATCGCCAAGCCCTTCAGCCTGCGCCTGCTGATCGCCCGCATCCGCGTGATCCTGCGCCGCGCCGAGCCGGTCTTGGCAGGTGCGACAGGCCCGGCGGACATGCCCGAACCGGCCTTGGCAACCCTCACCCGAGGTCGTCTGTTCATGGACCCGGCACGCCATCAGGTGACCTGGCAAGGCCAGCCGGTCAGCCTGACGGTGACCGAATTCCTGATCCTGGAAGCGCTGGCGATCCGCCCGGGGGTTATCAAGAGCCGCAACCAGCTGATGGATGCCGCCTACCCCGACGACGTGTTCGTCGATGATCGCACCGTCGATAGCCATATCAAGCGGATGCGCCGCAAGTTCAAGGTCACCGATTCGGCTTTCGAGGCGATCGAGACGCTCTATGGCGCGGGCTACAGCTTTACCGATGGCTGAGCCACAACGGCGCGCAGAAACGGTCGGAGGCGGCAGCGAAAAGATGACCGCGACCGGACGGTTTGCGCTGACCGGACGGATCCTGGCGGTCAATATCTTGCCGCTGCTGGTGATGGGCAGCGGGCTGTTCTACCTCGACAGCTACCGCACACAGCTCATCAACGAGCGTTTCAAGCTCGCCCGGATCGAGGCGCAGATCACCGCCGAGGCTTTGGCAGGCGCAAGCCGCAAGCGGCAGGAAGCCCTGCTGGTGCAGATCGGCAAAGAGCAGCGCATGCGCCTCAGAACCTTTGATGCCAAAGGAAAGCTCACCGCCGATAGCTTCGCGCTCGCCGAGCCTGCCTTCAGCTTCGATGACATCAGTGACGATAACTGGGAGCAGGAATTCGCCCGCTGGCTCGACCGCACGGTCGATACGATTGTCGCCGCCGAACCGGTGCAGGACTATGTCGAGCCCGAGGCACAACAGGCCGATGCCTGGTCCGAGCTTGCCCGCGCGCGCGAACTCGGCCTGTCGCAGGTTCGGCTCTATGACTGGATCGACGGCACGCCGGTGATTACCGCTGCTGTGCCGGTCGGCCTGCAAGGCGCGACCTTGCTGACCGTCCGCAACGCAGTCGATATAACCGAAAGCGTGCGCGCCGCGCGCACCACCCTGTTTCTGGCGATGCTGCTGGTGATGGGCGCGTCGGCAGCGCTCTCGCTGTTCCTCGCGCGCACCATCGTCACGCCGCTGCGGCTGCTCGCGCGCGCAGCGGTGCGGGTGAAACAGGGCCGTGACCGCGAGGTCGAAGTGCCCCGCTTGCCGCAGCGCAGTGACGAGATCGGCCTGCTTGCCCGTGCGGTTTCGGATATGACCGGGGCGCTGCGGCAACGCATCGACGCGGTTGACAGCTTCGCTGCGGACGTGGCGCATGAGATCAAGAACCCGCTCGCGTCCTTGCGCAACGCCATCGACACTCTGCCACGGGTCGATGATCCGGCCTTGCGCACCGAACTGGTCCAGATCGCCGCGCACGACGTGCGCCGGATCGACCGGCTTGTCACCGAAATTTCGGCTGCCAGCCGCGTCGATGCCGAAATCAGCCGCGCGAAGCTCGAACGGATTGATCTCGGCGAACTGTTCACCAACCTTATCCGCAGCCGCGAAGATCGCGGCATGAACGGCGGACGGCTGCTTGAACTGGCCGCCGCCGCCAACCAAAAGCTGCGCGTGATGGGCGTCCCCAGCCAGCTCGAACGGGTCGCCGAAAACCTCATCGACAACGCCATGTCCTTCTCCCCGCCTGAGGGCGTGGTCAATGTGACGATCCGCCAATCGGGCCGCCAGATCATCACCGAAGTCAGCGATCAGGGCCCCGGCATTGCCCCCGAAAGCCGCGAGGCGGTTTTCCGCCGCTTCCATTCTGACCGGCCCGAAGGCGAGGACTTCGGCAACCACTCGGGCCTTGGCCTCGCGATCGGACGGGCGATTGCCGAGGCGCATGACGGCATGCTCACCGCCGAAACCCGTCCCGATGGCGCCCCCGGTGCCTGTCTGCGCCTGACGCTTCCGGCGGCTGCATGAGCACGGCTGGCTCTCTGGTGATGCAGGCCAGCGCCGTGGCAATCGGTGGCCGCGCGCTGATAATCGAAGGGCCTCCCGGTAGCGGCAAGTCGAGCCTCACGCTCGCGCTGATTGATCGCGGGGCCGCGCTGATCGGTGATGACGGGGTAACGCTGACGCGCGATGGCGAGCAACTGAGGGCGAGCGCGCCGCCCCACATTGCAGGACTGCTGGAGGTGCGCGGGGTGGGCTTGGCCCGGCTCCCCGTCGCGGCGCCTGCACCGGCCGCGCTGATCCTCACGCTGGGCGGCCCGCCCCCGCCGCGCCTTCCGGATACGCCGCTCCCCATCCGGATCATTGCCGGTGTTGCCGTACCAGTGCTCGGCTTTGATCCCGGCCCGATCGCCCCTGCCCCGCGCGCGGAGGCAGCACTGGCCATGCACGGCTTGGTGTTTGCACCGACTTTTCTTTGCGCGGCGACCGCGTCAGAGGGACAGGCATGAGCGAGCCTGCGACCCCTCCCCCCTCGCCCAAGCGGCGTCAGCTGCTGCTCGTGACCGGGCTGGCGGGAGCGGGCAAATCGAACGCGCTGGCCGTGCTTGAGGACCTTGGCTGGGAGACGATCGACAATTTTCCAGTGCGGATGCTCAAGAGCCTCGTGAGCATGACCGTTGCGTCGCAGACGCCGCTGGCGATCGGCTTTGACTCGCGCACCCGGGGGTTTGTGCCGACCGAGATCATCGCCTTGGTGAAAGACCTCGCGGCCCGGCCCGATCTGGCGCTCACCTCGCTCTACCTCGATTGTGCCGGGGGCGAGCTTGAACGCCGCTTCAACGAGACCCGCCGCCGTCACCCGATGGCCGATGGCCGCCCGGTGATGGAGGGCATCGCCGCTGAGCGCGAACTGCTTGAGCCGCTGCGCCGCTGGGCCGAGGTCATGTTCGACACCAGCGCGATGTCGAGCAACGACCTGCAAACCCGCATCCGCGAACTGTTCGCCCCGGTCGACAGCGAGGCAGCCCTCCCCCTGACCCTGTCAAGCTTCGGCTTCGCCCGGGGCATGCCGCCGCTCGCCGATCTCGTGTTCGATATGCGCTTTCTCGACAATCCCCACTGGGTGCCGGAATTGCGCGAGCAGACCGGGCAGGACAGCGCCGTGGGCGAGCATATCCTGCGCGATCCGGCCTTTGCCGAGGCCTTCACGCGGATTCGCGATCTGCTGCTGATGTTGCTTCCGCGCTACAGTGCGCAGGGCAAACCCTATGTCCATGTCGCGTTCGGCTGCACGGGCGGGAGACATCGTTCGGTCTTCACCGCTGAACGCATGGCCGAGGCTTTGCGCGGGGCCGGGTTTTCATGACGAAGAGGTGACGTCGAGTGTCATGGAGAAGTCGGGGCCGAGCCGAGTCGTTTTGAGAGGACGACGAACTTGAGGTCGGGTCGTTTGGGCTCTCCAAAGCGAGCATCGCCATACGGAAACGGCGCGGTGTCACCCGTTCGGGAGTAACCCCGCCGCTCGTACCACGCAATGAGCTCAGGGCGTTGCTCGATGACAGTCATGGTGACTGAGGTCCCATTCCATGTGTGCAGGACAAAGTTTTCCGCCGCGGCCAACAAAGCTTTACCGAGCCCGCCAGATTGAAGCGTAGGCATGATGGTCAGCATGCCGAGGTAGGCCGCTTGCTTGCGTCGCTCAAGCTGGACGCACGCGATGAGACGTCCCTCTCTTTCGTGCACGAGCATCGCTCGATCCTCTGCTGTTTCGCCGCGGGCGATGAACTCGATCAATGCGAGTTCGTCGGTACGTTGGCC
>JBJTTE010000323.1:0-11402 GCA_046080005.1 Erythrobacter sp. | reverse complement strand
CCATGCACCCGGCGATCGGCCTGCTCATCAGGGGCAAGCCCTTCCTCCAGCACTTGCACGGTGCCTTCGCGCGCCCGCTTGGCGATGGCGCTGGTCTCGGCTCCGTTGAACGGGTCGCGTCCGTCAACGTGGTGTAATTTGGGCGGTGGCCGTGGGTCATCATCAGGCGGCCTTTTCGGTTATGTGTAGGGGCTGATTTTCCTCCTCGATCATGGGCCCTGCGAGCTCGGTGAAGCCTTCGATCTGCATGTAGCGATGCTGGAGCTGCCACTCATCGTTCTGCTCGAGCAGGACGGCGCCGACGAGGCGTACGATGCTGTCCTCGTTGGGGAAGATGCCGACCACATCGGCGCGGCGCTTGACCTCCTTGTTCAGCCGTTCGAGCGGATTGGTCGAGTGCAGTTTGGTGCGGTGCTGGGTGGGGAAGCCGGTGTAGGCGAGAACGTCGGATTCCGCTTCGTCCATGCAGGTGCCGAGCTTTGGCCACCGGGTGCGGAGCTGATCGGCGACCTGTCGCCAGACCTGTGTGGCCGTTTTCTGATCCGGCTGCAGGAAGACCTGCCGGATCGCGGCGGCGACCACCGTGTTCTGGCCCTTGGGCACATAGGACAGGGCGTTCCTCATGAAGTGGACGCGGCAGCGCTGCCAGGTGGCGCCCATGATGCGGGTGATCGCGCCCTTGAGGCCTTCGTGGGCATCGGAGATGACCAGCTTCACGCCGGTCAGGCCGCGCCGGACGAGGTCCTTGAGGAAGTCCGACCAGAAGACCTCGGCCTCGGACGGTCCGATGTGCAGACCGATGATCTCGCGCCGCCCCTCGGTATTCACGGCCATGGCGATTATTGCGGCAACGCTGATGATCCGCCCGCCTTCGCGCACCTTGAGATAGGTGGCATCGAGCCAGAGATAGGGCCACTCGCCAGTGAGCGGGCGCTTCAGGAAGGCGTGGACGCGCTCGTCGATATCCTTGCACAGCTTGGAGACCGTCGACTTGGAGATGCCCGTCATCCCCATCGCCTGGACCAGTTCATCGACCCGGCGGGTGCTGACGCCGCCGATCCACGCCTCCTGGATCACCGCCACCAGCGCCTTCTCGACCATCTTCCTGGGTTCCAGGAAGCCCGGGAAGTAGGACCCGGCGCGCAGCTTGGGGATCTTGAGGTTGAGCGTGCCGACCCGGGTATCCAGCGAGCGGTCGCGATAGCCGTTGCGCCAGGTGGCGCGCTCGCCGCTGCGCTCGTGGCGCCCGGCGCCGATCAGCCCGTCAACATCGGCCTCCATGATCAGCTGCAGCACGCTCTCGGCGATGCTGCGCAAAAAATCCGGTTGGCCGCCCTTCGCAGCCAGCTCTTCGATCAGTAATCTGTCCTCGGTCATCGGGAACTCCTCTTCGTCACGGTTGAAGTCTGCAAACTCCACCATAACGATGAGCCCGGTGGCCACCAGCGACGCCGCATTCCGGGGTGGGGCATGCCCCACCCCGGAATACACCCTCGACTACACCGGAAATTACACCACGTGCGCGGACGCTAGCGCTCCGCGCGGCATCGACCAGTGCCAGCAGCAGCCGCAAACCAATCCCTTGCCCGCGCGCAGCATCGGCCACGTAGATGCTGTTCTCGCAGGTCCGGGCATAGGCTGCGCGTGGTCGGAACTGCGCCGCGTAAGCATAGCCGACCACCGCACCGCCGCACTCGGCGACGAGGAAAGGCCAACTCTGCGCGCTCGCTTCGGCGATCTTCACGGCCCACTCGGCCTCGCTCGGCCCGGCGCTGTCGAACGAGGCGGTGCCATGCGCAACGTGGAAATCATAGATATCACAGATGGCTAGTGCATCATCAACCCGCGCAAGGCGGATCGCGAAGTCAGGCAAGCGTGTAGTCCATGAACCGGTCACGCAGGTCCTTCTTGCTGATCTTGCCGGTCGCGGTGTGCGGGATGTCGTCGACGAATTCGACTGCATCGGGCAGCCACCACTTGGCAATCAGTGGCTTGAGATGTTCGATGATCTCACCGCCTGTCACCTCAGCACCCTGTTTTTTCACCACGAACAGCACAGGCCGTTCATCCCACTTGGGGTGGTAGATGCCGATACAAGCGGCTTCGGCCACTGCCGGATGACCGCAAGCGGCGTTCTCCAGCTCGACCGAGCTGATCCACTCGCCGCCGGACTTGATCACATCCTTCGTGCGGTCGGTCAGTTGCAAGGTGCCATCGGGATGGATGATCCCGACATCGCCGGTTTCAAACCACCCTTCATTGTTGATCGCGTCAGCCTCCGCCTTGAAATAGCGTTTGATCACCCATGGTCCGCGGATCTGGAGCGCGCCGGAGGTCTTGCCGTCGCGCGGCAATTCGGTCGCCATGTCGTCGAGGTCCACCGTCCGCAGCTGCACGCCGAAGATCGGGCGGCCCTGCATGGCGGTCTTTTCCACTTTCTCCTCAAGGGAGAGGCTGTCCCAGTTCCAGGTCGGCCCACCCACCGTACCAATCGGACTGGTTTCGGTCATGCCCCAGGCGTGCTGGACGCGCGTGCCGTTTCTGAGCAGTCGCTCAATCATGAAGCGCGGTGCCGCCGAGCCACCGATGGTGGCCGCCTTGAGCGGCGGGAGGTCAAGGCCATTGGTGTCGCAATACTGGAAGTGCGCCAACCAGACGGTCGGCACACCAGCCGAATCCGTCACGCCTTCGCGCAGCATCATTTCATGCAGCACCGCCGGGTCATTCACCGCCGAAAAGACAAATTTGATCCCCGCCATCGCGCCTGCATAAGGCAGGCCCCAGCTTGCGGCATGGAACATCGGCACCACCGGCAGCATCACCGAGGCATTGGAAAAATTGAACGCCGCGCTCTGCAGCCCGGATATGGCGTGCACCACAGTCGAGCGGTGCTCGTATTGCACACCCTTGGGATTGCCTGTTGTGCCGCTGGTATAGCAGATCATGCAAGGGTCAGTTTCCGGCCCTGTCACCCACTCGAAATCGCCGTCTTCCGCGCCGATCCAGTGCTCAAAGGCAGGGGCGTAGGCATCGGAATCATAGCAGATATAGTGCTCAACCATCGGCCAGCGGCTCTTCATCCGGTCAACAATGGGCTGGAAAGCTGCATCATAGCACAGCACCCGGTCATCGGCGTGATTGACGATATACTCGAGCTGATCGTCGAACAGGCGCGGGTTCACGGTGTGCAGCACCCCGCCCATCCCCGCCACACCATACCAGCTCACCAGATGGCGCGAGTGGTTCATCGCCAGGCTCGCGACCTTGTCGCCAGGCTTGAGGCCAAGCCGCTGCAGCGCCTGCGCCATCTTGAGCGCATCGCGGCGGATCCCTGCCCAATCGGTTCGGGTCTCGCTACCATCGGCCCAGCGGCTGACGATCTCGCGCGTCGGTGCCTCGCGCGCAGCGTGATCGATGACCGCGGTTACCCGCATGGTCCAGTCCTGCATTGCCCCGAGCCTAGTGGTGGTCATTGTCTGTTTCTCTCTCCTGAAGGTCGCCCATCTCGGCGCCGACCTATCTTCGATGATCCTCATGCCTTCGCGCAAAGCTCTTGGCAATCTGTTCGCTAGATCGCTCCCATCATTCAGCGCAACAGCATGCAATATATCATTTTTTGGTTCGCTGAACTTTGTCGACTGGCGGAACTTGCTCGTCACACGAGTGGCACACAAGTCGCCTAGAGACGCTTCTGGACAGTCGAAGCAGAGGAAAACCCCTATGAAAAAAGCTGTATTCTTGCTTGCTGGCGCAGCGGCAATAATCGCCGGCCCGGTCAATGCACGCGAACGCCAAGCTTATGTCGGGATCAACGGCGGTGTAAGTTTCGAAGATCAGGTTGATGTCGACATCAGCGACGTTGATCCGCAGATCAACGGTGCCTTTGCCGATACCAAGCTGGGGATCGATGCGGATATCGTAGCGGGCTACGATTTTGGCACATTCCGGCTCGAAGCCGAAGGCGGATACAAGCGCGCCGGATATGATGGGCTGACTGTGCTCAACCCGGCGATCCTGCCCGGCGGTCTGACAGTGCCGGCCGGCACCGTGGTGCAGAATGACCGCGCTCTGGCTATCTGGAGCGGCATGCTCAACGCGCTCGTCGAATTCGGCAAGGATGATGGCTTCCAGGTCTTTGGCGGCGGCGGTGTAGGGATTGCCAATTTGGACCTGCCCGTCGAAGTAACCGGGGTCGGCACCGTGGTCGATGACAGCGCCACCGATTTCGCCTGGCAGCTACTGGCCGGAGCCCGCGTTGCGGTCAGCGATAATGTCGATCTGGGTGTGAAATACCGTTATTTCGTCGCTAACAACTTTGATCTTGAAGCGGCTAATGGTCGCGCCATCAGCGCCGATTATGTTGCGCATTCGGTGCTTGCGAGCCTCACCTATAACTTTGGTGGCCGAGCCGCGCCGCCTGCGGTCGACACTCCGCCGCCACCCCTGCCCGTCGTTGCGCCGCCACCGCCGCCTCCACCCCCGCCGCCTCCGCCTCCCCGCCCTGCCTGCAACACAGGCCCTTATGTGGTGTTCTTCGACTTTGATCGGGCTGAGCTGTCGCCTGAAGCCTCCGGGATCCTCAACAATGCCGTCACAGCATATGCCAACTGCGGAACCGCACGGGTCATGTTGGCAGGTCACGCGGATGCTGCGGGCCGCGCGGACTATAACGTAGCACTCGCCGGACGCCGAAATGCGACAGTCCGCAGCTACATGGTGTCACGCGGCGTTCCCGCTAATCAGATCATGAGCGAGGCATTTGGCGAGACAAAGCCGTGGGTTCCGACGGCCAACGGCGTGCGTGAAGCGCAAAACCGCCGCGTGGAAGTTACCTATGGCCCAGGTTCGGGGATGTAGGGCTGAGCGCGAACACCCGCTCCAAGGCGAGGGGCTGGAGCGATCCGGCTCCTCTTGCCTTACGCGACCAACCTCAGGTTGCCGCGCCTCTTGAGCGGCACCAGTGCGACCTTCGTGACGCCGTCAATGCCCGCAACCCGCTCGGCCAGCTCGCCGGTCAGCACGAAGTTGCGCCCCAAGCGCATCTGCGCCCGATCGCCCTCGGCAAGCGCGAGCTGCACAAACACCTCGCCCGCGCCGGTTGGGCGATCGGCGCAGGCAGCGTCGAGCTCGATCTGGAACGCGCGCAAGGCCTCGATAGTGGCGATCTCAGCCGAAAGTTCCATCGCCGTTGTCCCGCTCACCGCCGCAAGTGGCCGCGCGCCGCGCACGGTGAGGCGCGGTGGTTCGTCCGGGCTCGGCGCATCTAGCTCGACCGTCAGCAGCAAGCATTCGCCGGCCTGCGCCCAGCGTTCGAAATCGGACACCAGCGCTTCTTCGAAACAGGCGGCGGAGAACTGGCCCGAGGCATCGGAGAAATCCGTGCGCACAAAGGTGCCCCCCTTGCGGGTGCGCGCTTTGGTGATCCCTTCGACCAGCACCGCCATCACCGCTGTGCTTCGCCCGCCAGCAGGTGCACCCGCTTCCATCAGGCTCTGGTAAGTGCGCGCGCCATTGGCTGAGGCAACATCGCGATACTGCGCCACAGGGTGCGCGGAGAAATAGAAGCCGAAATTCTCGCGCTCTTTGGCCATGCGCTCAGTGCGCGACCAGGCCTCGCAAGGCTGAAGGCGCAGCTCTTCGGGCTCGCTCGCATCACTGCCAAACAGCCCTCCCTGACCGCTGCTGCGTTCGCGGATCGCGGCATCTGCGACCGCCATCAGCAGATCTGCATTGGCGAACAGCAGCGCGCGGCTGGGCTCCAGCACATCAAGGGCGCCCGCGCAGATCAGGCCTTCAAGCTGGCGACGGTTCATCGTGCCCTGCGGCAGCCGCTCGAACAGGTCCTTGAGGCTCGTATAGTCGCCATCGGCAGCGCGCTCTGCGGCAATCGCCTCCATCGCCTTCTCGCCGACATTCCTGATCCCCGCGAGGGCATAGCGCACCGCATAACCCTCGTCGGTCTGCTCAACCGTGAACTCAGCATGCGATGCGTTGATGCAGGGCGGGCGCACCACGACGCCCCCGGCCCGGTTGGGATAGCGGCGCGCATCATCGACAAACAGGCTCAGCTTTTCCGACTGGTGCATGTCGAAGCACATCAAGGCTGCATAGAATTCTTCGGGGTAGTGGGCCTTGAGCCACCCAGTCTGGTAGGCGAGCAGCGCATAGGCGGCAGCATGCGACTTGTTGAAGCCATAGCCTGCAAATTTGTCGATCAAGTCGAACAGCTCGTTGGCGCGTTTGGCATCAATGTCCGAAACCGCTGTGCAGCCCTCGACAAAGCGGCCGCGCTGCGCGTCCATTTCGGCCTGCACCTTCTTGCCCATCGCGCGCCGCAGCAGATCGGCATCGCCGAGCGAGTAGCCAGCAAGCACCTGGGCGGCCTGCATCACCTGTTCCTGATAGACGAAAATGCCATAGGTCTCGGCTAGGATGGTCTTGAGCTTGGGGTGCGGAAACTCGATCGGCACCACCCCCGCCTTGCGCTGACCGAACAGCGGGATGTTATCCATCGGACCCGGGCGGTAGAGCGAGACAAGCGCAATGATGTCACCGAAGTTGCTCGGCTTCACCGCCTTGAGCGTCCGGCGCATCCCTTCAGATTCGAGCTGGAACACCCCGACCGTATTGCCCGCCTGCATCAGGGTATAGACCTGTGCGTCGTCCAGCGGCAGCGCGCCCAGATCAATCGTGATCCCGCGCTGCTCGAGCAGATCAACCGCCTTTCTGAGCACCGACAGCGTTTTCAGGCCGAGGAAGTCGAATTTCACCAAGCCGGAGCTCTCGACATATTTCATGTCGAACTGGGTGACCGGCATATCCGAACGCGGATCGCGGTAGAGTGGCACCAGCTTGGCGAGCGGCCGGTCACCGATCACCACGCCCGCCGCGTGGGTTGAGGAATTGCGCGGCAGGCCTTCCAGCTGCATCGCGAGGTCGACCAGCCGCTTGACCTCCCGGTCGTTGTCATATTCGCGGCGGAAATCAGCAGCGCCATTAAGCGCGCGCGGCAGCGTCCAAGGGTCGGTCGGGTGGTTGGGCACCATCTTGCACAGACGATCCACCTGCCCATAGCTCATCTGCAAGATGCGCCCGCAGTCACGCAGCACCGCGCGCGCCTTCAACTTGCCGAAGGTGATAATCTGGGCGACGTGATCGCTGCCATATTTCTGCTGGACGTAGCGGATCACCTCGCCGCGCCGCGTTTCGCAGAAATCGATATCGAAATCGGGCATCGACACGCGTTCGGGATTGAGGAAGCGTTCGAACAGCAGGCCGAGCCGGATCGGATCGAGATCGGTGATGGTCAGCGCCCAAGCGACCACCGAGCCCGCGCCCGAACCGCGCCCCGGCCCGACTGGAATGCCCTGTTCCTTAGCCCACTTGATGAAGTCGGCAACTATCAAGAAGTAGCCGGGAAAGCCCATACCCGCGATCACGTCGATCTCGAACTCGAGACGGTCGAAATAGGCCCTACGCTCTTCCTCGGAGAGGTCAGGGTAAGCTGCAAGCCGCGCTTCCAGCCCAGCACGCGAATCCTCCGCCAGCATCCGCGCCTCACCCGCGAGATCGCCCGCAAGGCTGGGGAGGATTGGCTTGCGATAGGGCGGCGCAAAGGCGCAGCGTTGGGCGATCACGAGGGTGTTGGCGATCGCCTCGGGAAGGTCGGCGAAGGCCTCTTCCATCATGCTTGCGGACTTGACGAAGGCCTGCGGATTGGAACGGGGTCGCTCCTCCGCCTCGATATGGGTCGAATGGGCGATGCACAACATCGCGTCATGCGCCTTGTGCATATGCGGCTCGGCAAAATTCGCTGGATTGGTCGCAACCAGCGGGAGATCCCGGGCATAGGCGAGGTCGATCAGCGCATCCTCGGCACGCGCGCATAGAGGATCGCCGTGCCGAGCCAGTTCGATGTAGAGCCGCCCCGGAAAGAGCACCTCCAATCGATCAGCATAGCGCGCAGCCGCATCAGCCTGCCCCTCGGCCAGCAGCCGGGTCAGTGCGCCCTCAGCTGCACCCGTCAGCGCGATCAGGCCATCAGTGCGGCCCTCGAGATCGGCAAGCGTGACATGCGGATCGCGTTCAAGCGGCCGATCAAGATGCGCGCTGGACACAAGATCACACAGATTGTCATAGCCAGCGTCGTCCTGCGCAAAGAGCGCCAGATAATCGACCGTGCCCCTGTCATCGCCCCGCGAAACGCCCAGCAGCGCGCCAATGATCGGTTGGACGCCCTCGCCCTTGCACGCGGCAGCGAAGGGCATGATGCCATAGAGCCCGTTGCGGTCGCACATCGCGATTGCCGGAAAGCCGCGCTCCTTGGCCAGCTTGGCAAAATCCTTGGGATCGATCGCCCCTTCGAGCATCGAATAAGACGACAGCACGCGCAAGGGGACGAACGGGGCGAAGGGCATCGCGAGAATATGCGGGCGGCACGGGGATTCGCCAAGCTGTGACGGCCAGAAATACCCCACTTCGTCACCCCCGCACAGACGGGGGTCCAGCTACCTTGCCGAGTCCAGCTGGATCCCCGCCTGCGCGGGGATGACAAGGAAGGTCAGAGCAGCTTCTCGATGTCCTTCGCAATCACCGCAGGCGCATCAGTCGGCGCGTAGCGCTTCACCACCTTGCCCGCGCGGTTGATCAGGAACTTGGTGAAATTCCACTTGATTGCAGTGGTACCCATCAGCCCCTTCTTTTCCGACTTCATCCAATCGTAGAGCGGCGAGGCATCCGCACCGTTCACGTCGATCTTGGCCATCAGCGGGAATGACACGCCGAAATTGACCTTGCAGAACTCGGCGATTTCGTCGGCATTGCCAGGCTCCTGCGCGCCGAACTGGTTGCAGGGGAAGCCGATCACTTCAAAGCCGCGATCCTTATAGCGCTGGTAAAGCTTCTCGAGCCCATCATACTGGGGCGTAAAGCCGCACTTGCTTGCGGTATTGACCACCAGCAGGACCGTGCCGAGCTTGTCCTTGAGGTCAAGGTCAGCGCCGCGATTGGTCGTGACGGTAAAATCGGCAATCGTCCCGGCCGTGCTCATGCTAGCCCCTCCTTTGCTGAAAGTTCGAGAATTTCGGGGAGGTTAAGAGACCTGCCCCCGGCCACTTCGATGACGACACGCGCCCGCTGTGTGGCCTCCATCGCGACCACATAGGCCACCATCTCGCGCAAGGCCCCCTGCCTCAGCACGGCGAAATTGTACTGAAGTTCAGAGCCGCCATCGTCGCGCTCGTGCACCGTTGCCTCGGCATCCCAATCAAGTCCGGACATGTTGTTCCCTCTCCAAGAGCACCGTGACTCAGTGCTTCATTTTTGCGCGGCGGGAGAATGCGGCCCGCCAACCGGAAGTCAAGCCGCTCGGCGCTAGACGAGCACGCCTTCATTCAGGCGCACAATTCTGTCCATCCGCGCCGCCAACCGCTCATTGTGGGTTGCGACCAGCGCAGCGCTGCCTTCGCCGCGAACCAGGGCAAGGAACTGCGCCAGCACCGCATCCGAGGTATGTTCATCAAGATTGCCGGTCGGCTCATCCGCCAGCACCAGCGTCGGACGATTGGCCAGCGCGCGCGCGACCGCGACCCGCTGCTGCTCCCCGCCCGAAAGCTGGCTTGGGCGATGGGTCAGGCGTGCGCCAAGCCCAAGGCTTGCAAGCAAGCTCTCGGCCCGCGCCTCGGCATCGGCGCGCGGCACGCCGCGGATCATCTGCGGCATCACTACATTTTCGCGCGCATCGAAATCGGGAAGGAGGTGGTGAAACTGGTAGACAAAGCCGAGATGATCGCGCCGGAGCGCGGTGCGTTGGTCCCCGGGAAGGTTCTCGGCCACCTGCCCGGCAACCGCGATTGAGCCCTCAAATCCGCCTTCGAGCAACCCTACCGCTTGCAGCATCGTCGATTTGCCCGATCCGGAAGGGCCAAGCAGCGCGACCATTTCCCCCGGCATGATAGTGAGGTCCACGCCGCGCAGCACCTCGATACGCTCGCCGCCCTGTTCGAAGTGACGCTTCAGACCGCTGAGGGCAACGACGGGCTGCGCGCTACTCATAGCGCAGCACCTGCACCGGATCGGTGTTGGCAGCCTTGAGCGCCGGATAGAGGGTCGCAAGGAAACTCATCGTCAGCGCCAGCATCACAATCCCGAACACCTCCCACGGATCGGTGCGCGATGGCAGCGTTGACAAGAACCGCACCTCGGGGTCCCAGATTTCCTGCCCCGTTGCAAAGGCAATGAAATCGACAATCGGTTCGCGGAAGAATAGCACAATCGCGCCCAGCAAAAGCCCTGCAATGGTCCCGATCGCACCAACCGTGGTGCCGGTCGTCACGAAGATCTTGAGCAGCGAGCGCCGCGTCGCGCCCATCGTGCGCATGATCGCAATGTCGCGGGTCTTGGCGCGCACCAGCATGACAAGGCTCGAAAGGATGTTGAAGGCCGCCACAAGCACCATGAAAGAAAGCGCGAAGAACATCGCCACCCGTTCGACCTGCAAGGCTTCGAACAGCGCCGAGTTCATGGCCTTCCAGTCGGAGATCACCGCTTTGCCGGATAAACGATCAGCCGCCGGCCCAAGAATCTGCCCCACCTTGTCCGGGTCTTCAACCTCGACTTCGATCTGCGCCACGGCATCGCCCATCAGCAGCAGGCTTTGCGCGTCCTTGAGCGGCAGCATGATGAATTTCTCATCGAATGTAGAGATGCCGACTTCGAAGATCGCACCGACTTCATAGGGAACCTGCCGCGGTGTTGTGCCAAACGGGGTAGCCCTGCCAGCCGGATTTATGATGGTTATCACATCTCCGACCCGAATGCCGAGGTTCTGCGCCAGCCGGCTGCCGACGGCGACGCGGCCGAAGCCGTCCTGCAGCGAAACACCCGCAAGGCTGCGAATGTCGCCAAGCAGCACCTTGTCGCCCATCGCGCTGAGGTTCTTTTCGGTCTGGCCGCGCAGGAGAATGCCTTCGACATTGCCGTTGAAGCTGACCAGCAGCGGCTTCTCGATCATCGGCGTCGCCGAGGTCACACCGGGCGTGCGTTCAAGGTTGGCAACAACGCTCTGCCAATTGTCGAGCCGTCCGCCATAGGCTTGCACCACCGCATGCCCGTTGAGCCCCACGATCTTGTCGAGCAGTTCACCGCGAAAGCCGTTCATGACGCTCATGACGACAACCAGCAGCGCGACCGAAAGTGCCACCACGCCGACCGAAATTCCGGCGACAAGCGCGATGAACGCCTCCCCCTTGCCCGGCCAAAGGTAGCGTTTGGCGATCATCCATTCGAAGGGGGAAAGCATGGGGAGTTTAGGGTGCCCGTATTGCGCTGAACGCTGCCTGTAGTGCGCGTGCGCAAACCCCGCAATCCCTGCCCCCCCCAAGCCGCACCTTGATCGTGCAAAG
>JBJTTE010000322.1:0-11739 GCA_046080005.1 Erythrobacter sp. | reverse complement strand
GCTATCGGCCTCCAGCTCCGGAAACGGCCGCGCCGCCATGGCTGCCCTCCGGTTCCGCTACGCTCCACCTCCAGACAGCCATGGCGCCGGAGACAGTCTTGCACTAACAATCAACACGGACCACTCGGTGGGGGCCGGTCACCGTCAGGGTGGGTCAGGTTGGTCGGAAACCGCTCTAATGAAGCGGAAAGCGATAGCATAGCTCTGGGCGCGATCCTTTTCTTCTGATCGCACGCTGCTAGACTGTCATCACAGGGCCGGTGGACGGGTGGGCAATCGCCCAGCTTGGACACCGGCTCTGCTGACGGGATCTGCTTCTGAAAGACGGGAATATGGGATCACACGGTAGCATCGGCGCTGCGGCGGCCGGGCATGGGACAGGCGTCTCTGCCGACCGCTATAATCGCGTGGCGCGGGCCCTGCATTGGGCGATTGCGGTGCTGGTGCTCGGCAATATCGCGGGCGGTCTGCTGCACGATGCGCTCGAAGACACCATCAATTTGATCCCGATCCACAAGGCCAGCGGCATGACCGTGCTGGCACTGTCGCTGGTGCGGATCGCGTGGCGCCTGACCTGGCGGGTGCCGCCCTATCCGGCGACCATGAGCGCGGCGAGGGTCATGGCGGCAAGAACGGTCCATCTATTGTTCTACGCCCTGATGCTGGCGATGCCGATCAGCGGCTGGATCATGGCTTCGGCGGGGAAATATCCGCTCACCTGGTTCGGTCTGTTCGACCTGCCCAAGCTCGCCGTGACCCGCGACGAGCCCGCCTATCTGGTCGCCCGCGAGGCGCATGAGCTGCTCGGCTGGCTGTTCCTCGCATTGGCGATCCTGCACATCGCCGCTGCCTTGCGGCACCACTTTGTCCTGCGGGACAACATTTTGCGGCGGATGCTCTGATGCCCGCTGCTGCCCCGTCACATTTGCTTGAGAGTTCTGCGATGAAATCCTCGTTTCGCCTGACGGCCTGCTCGCTTGCGCTCTCGGTCTCGCTCGCCTTCGCGACGCCGCTTGCCGCCGAGGAGGCTGTGCAAGGGCAGGACATGGCCGATGAAGAGCCGAGCGATGATGATGCCGCAGAAGAGATCATCGTGACCGGGCGCGGGCTTGATCCGGCGCTGTCGACCGGGATTTACGCCACCACCACGCTTGATCGTGAGACGATCATCGCTGCGCCCTCGGGCCGAATCGAGGACGTGCTGCGCAATGTTGCGGGCTTCCAGCAATTCCGCCGTTCGGACAGCCGCTCGTCCAACCCCAGCGCGCAGGGCGTGACGCTGCGGGCGATTGGCGGCAATGCCGCGAGCCGCGCGCTGGTGCTGCTTGATGGGGTGCCGCTGGCTGATCCGTTTTTCGGCTACATCCCCTTGTCGGCAATCCCGCCCGAAACGCTTGGCACGATCCGGGTAACGCGCGGCGGCGGGTCAGGACCATTTGGGGCAGGGGCGCTCGCCGGTACAATCGAGCTTGAAAGCGTCGAGCCGGGCAATGTCGGCCGGTTCCTCGGCAATGCCGCGATCAATGACCGCGCCGAGACCGAGGCCAGCGGCGTGCTGACCCAGCCGCTCGGCAGGGGCTTTGTGATGGCCAGCGGGCGCTGGGACCGGGGGCAGGGGTTTTTCACGACTCCCCGGAACCAGCGCGTTCCGGCCACGGCGCGGGCGGCCTTCGATAGCTGGAACATCGCCCTACGCGGCGTCGCCCCGCTCACCGATACGGTCGAAGTGCAGGCGCGGGTGGCTACCTTCCGCGATGAGCGCACCTTGCGGTTTGTCGGCGCGGATTCCTTCAGCGAAGGTGAGGAAGCCTCGATCCGCATCGTCGGGCGGGGGAAATGGCAGTTCGATGCGCTCGCCTATGTCCAGGCCCGCGATTTCGGCAACGTCGTGATCAGCGCGACCCGCTTCACCCCGACGCTGGACCAGCGCCGCACGCCCTCAACCGGGCTGGGCGGCAAGTTCGTGCTGCGCCCGCCGCTGCTTGAAGGCCATGATATTCGCGTTGGCGTGGATTACCGCCGCGCGGATGGCGAGTTGCAGGAAGAGGCGTTCAATGCGGTGACGCGCCGCCTGACCGAGCGTCGCCGCGCCGGGGGCGTGACCGACAATCTTGGCATCTTCCTGGAGGATGACTGGCAGATTGGCCCGGTCGTGATCAATGGCGGGCTGCGCGCTGACCGGACCAGCATCACCGATGGCTTTTTCACCGCAGTCGATCCCAATTTCCAGCTGCTGAGGGAGATCAACGCGGCTGACCGCGATGACTGGACGCTCAACTGGCGTGTGGGCGGGGTGGTCAATGCCACCCGCCGGCTCGACCTGCGCGCGGCGGCCTATACCGGGATCCGCCTGCCGACCCTGAACGAGCTCTACCGCCCCTTCGCGGTGTTCCCGGTGACGACGCTTGGCAATGCCAACCTCGTCAACGAGCGGCTGCGCGGCTTCGAGGTCGGGTTTGATTGGCAGCCGGTCAATGCCGTGGTGATCGCGGTGACGGCTTTCGACAACGAGGTTGAAGACGCGATTGCCAATGTCACGATTGGCTCCAATCTGCGCCGCCGGGAAAACCTCCCCGCGATTGAAGCGCGCGGGATCGAGGCGAATGTGGCGGCGACCTTCGGCACGGTCAGCATCAATGGCGCGCTCGCCTGGACCGATGCCGAGGTGCGCGGGCGTGGCCCGTCGGCGATGCTCGATGGCAACCGCCCGCAGCAAACGCCGGAACTGGCCACGACCCTGACGCTCGCGTGGCGTCCGGCCGAGGGCTGGCAGGTGGCAGGGACGCTGCGGCATATCTCCGCGCAGTTCGAAGATGATCTGCAGACCGATCGGCTCGCCCCTGCGACCACCATCGATGCGTTCCTGGCCGCGCCGCTGTTCGGCAAGCTGTCGCTGGTGCTGCGCGCGGAGAACCTGACCGACGAGGAGATCATCACCCGCAATCAGGGCGGTTCGATCGATCTTGGCGTGCCGCGCACCTTCTGGGCGGGGCTGCGCTACGGATTCTAAACAGTTTTTGATCCGGGCTGTCGCGCGCCAGACTCGGGTTAGACCCGTGCCAGACCCGGCTTAGACCACCGCTAGACCCCCATTAGACCCCGCCTAAAGCAATGTTTCATGTGAAACATTGGCCTGCACATGGACCATGTAGTCGACGATCTGCGGCACCGCGGCCTCATCTACCGGGGCCTTGTAGAGCTTGCGCATCTTGGCAACGATGGCCTCCCACTTCTCACGGGGGACCTTGGGCTGTTGGAGCATGGTTGAGGGCGAGTGGCAGGCGGTGCAATTCTCTAGGACAGCATCGCGCCCCGGCCCTTCGGGCAGATCAATCGGATCATCGGGCAGGGTGATGCTCGCGTCCTGAAATGTGACCTTGGGCAAGCCGTCGCACCCGGCCAGCAGGAGCACGGCGGCAAGGGCAAGTAGCGCTCTCATTGTGCCCTCAGGGTGATGCGCTCGATCACGTTGCGGGCATAGCCCGAGGGGTTCCAGACCAGCGCATCGGGCTGCACCGCGCCGTTGACATTGGCCGCGCGGACGCCGATTTGTCCAAGATCGCCAGTCACTTGCGGGATCGTGACCGACCACCGGCGGAAGGCAAAGGGGCCGCCCTCGTCGGGGCCGAGCGTGCAGGGGAGTTCGAGGCCCGCGCCGACCAGATCAACCCGCGCCAGCGCCGCATCCCCGCCCATCGCAATCCCCTCGATGACCAGCGGCTTGCCGCGCGCGACCGCATCGCCATCGGCATGGCTGGTGATGAAGGCACGCGCCGGCATGGTGGTGATCGGGACAGTCGCGAAGTCCTTGTCCGCCGGCGTCACGGGCTGTGCGGGCAGCCGGTAAGTCTCTGCGACATAATGGCTTTCATCCTCGCCGGCGAGCACCTCGATGGTGCTGAGCATCTTCACCCAATAGGTCGAAAACCACCCCGGCACCACGATCCGCAGCGGGAAGCCGTGGAGCAGCGGGAGGGGCTCATCATTCATCCCCCAGGCGACCAGCACATCATCGCGCAGCGCGATATCCATCGGAATGGACTTGATAAATTGCGGCGCGCCGTCGGTCAGCGGGACATCGAGCCCGGCGAAGCGAACGCGTTTGGCCCCGTCGGCAACTCCGGCCTTGGCGAGCACGTCCTTGAGCCGCACGCCGGTCCACTTGGCGCAGCCCATCGCGCCATTGCCCCACTGGGTGCCGGTGACGCGCGGCTCGGAGAGGCCGCGCCCGTTGCCCGCGCATTGGTTGATGGCAATGATTTCAACTGCTTCACCCGCAGCCGCGATGTCATCGAGGCTGAGGGACACCGCCTGCTTCACAGCACCGCCCACCGCCACGCGATGCTCGGCGGCTTCTACAGCGCTTGGCATTTCCCAGTTCCAGCGCACGAAAAAGCGATCATTGGGCGTTATGATCCCCTCGCGGAACGCTGACATCGGGGTTTCGAGCAGCGGCGGACGGATGCGCTGGACGATCATCTCGCCCTTGCCGGGGAAGGCGGGGTTTGTGGGCCGGAGGCTCGGCCCGCCGGGCAGGCCCAGATCAATCATGCCGCCCGCTCCAAGCTTCGCGAGCGCCGGGGCTGCCAGAGCCGCCGTGCCTGCGCCTGCGATCAGCGTGCGGCGGGTGAGATTGCCGTCAGCGATGGTTATACCCCTTCCTGTTCCAGCCGCGCGATCAGTGCGCCGATATCGGCTACCGCAAGATCATGCGCCTTGATCAGATCACCAATATCATCGATCCGCGCCATCTCGCCATCATCGCGCATGATCGAGCAGATCACCGCCGCATCACCCGCTCCTGCAAGCCGGACAAGATCAATCGAAGCTTCGCAGGCCGAGGGGCGTTCCAGTACGCCCCCGCTACGCGCGATCAGCGGGAAGACATGGCCAGGCGAGTGAATGTCAGCACTGCTCGCCCCTGCCGCGATGGCTACCTTGACCGTGCGCGCGCGGTCCGCAGCCGAGATCCCGTTGGAAACCCCGCTCGCCGCCTCGATCGAACGGGCAAAGGGCCGCCCGGTCTGGCGCGCGGTGCCAGGGTTCACGAGGGTCAGCGCAAGCTGCTCGGCGCGTTCGGGCGTCACCGCCAGACAGATCAGGCCGCGCCCATGCGTTGCCATGAAGTTGATCGCTTCGGGCGTGACATGCCGGGCCGCGATCATCAGGTCGATGTCCCCGCCGCGCAGCCGGTCGCCCGCGATGACCACCAATCGCCCGGCGGCAATCGCTTCCAGCGCCGCATCGAGCCCCGCGCTCATCACGCCAAGTCCCGGCCAGCAGCGAAGCTCTTCGCCCCCAGCACCACCTGCTTGCCGACCAGCTCAAGCTGCACCCGCGCGCGTTCATCGAGACACTCGCCGTCGGGCGAGAACATCCCCCGATAGGTGCGGATCGTCGCGCCCATCGGCGTCGGCCAACCGCGCAGCGCATGGGTGATCGCGCGCATGGTAAGGAGCGTCGACATTGACGCCTGATCGCCGAAAGCCGTGGCAATCAGGCCCACTGCGCGCCCATCAAGATAGGGCCGCTCGTCGCGCGCCAGATCCTCAAGGTAATCGAGCGCGTTCTTGACCACGCCCGAGATCGTGCCGTGATAGCCAGGGGCGGCGACCAGCAGGCCGTCCGCCGCGCGCACCGCCGCGACCATCTCCGCGCCCTGGGTCGCATCATGCGCTGGCCCCAGGTAGTGCGGCAGGGCGGTGAGATATTCGCCGCCAAACACCGTCACCTCGGCCCCTTCATCCGCCGCGATGCTGGCCGCGAGGCGCAGCGCCTGCTCGGTCGAACTTCCTGGATTGACCGTGCCGCCGAGGGCTACAATTCGGGTCATGCGTGCGAAGTCCTTTTGCTCATGTAGTCAGCCAGCTTTGCGGTCTGTTCGGGCGTGAAACGGAGGCCGAGCTTGGTGCGTCGCCATAGCACATCCGCAGGCGTTCGGGCCCATTCGCGTGCGATCAGGTAATCGACTTCGGCGGCGGTGAGCCCGTGACCAAAGGCTTCGCCCAGAGCGGCTGCGCTGTCGGCAGCGCCGAGGAAGCCTTGCGCGAGCGTGCCATAAAGCCGGATCAAGCGCTGCGCTTCAGCCGGGCTGAGGAAGGGGTAGCGTGTTGCCAGCGCCTGCATTTTCGCCGGTGCTTCGGTCATGCCGAAATCCCCGCCCGGCAGCGGCGCACTGCCGGTCCAGTCCTTGCCCGCCAGCACCGGCAGCAAGGGCGCAAGCTGCTCCACTGCCTCGCAGGCCAAGTGGCGATAGGTGGTGATCTTGCCGCCGAACACCGAGAGCAGCGGCGCGGCACCGTCAGGCCCGCCATCGATCTCAAAGCGATAGCCGCGGGTCGCCGCCTCGGGCTTGCCCGATCCGTCATCGACCAGCGGTCGCACTCCGGAATAGGTCCACACGACGTCGGCGGGGGTAACGGGCATGCGGAAATACTCCGATGCGCCCTCGCACAGATAGGCGATTTCCTCCGGGCTGGCGGCCACCGCGTCGAGCCCCGCCTTGTGATCGACATCGGTGGTGCCGATCAGGGTAAAGTCGCCTTCGTAGGGGATCGCGAAAAAGATCCGCCCGTCAGGCAGCTGGAAGAAATAGGCAAAGTCATGGTCGAAGAGCTTGCGCACCACGATGTGAGAGCCGCGCACGAGGCGCATCTTCTGCGCAGAGGGCTCGCCGGCACGGCCCAGCAGGTCAAGCACGCGCGGGCCTGCGGCGTTGACAAAGGCGCGGGCGCTGAAGGTCTCGCCTCCTGCTTCGATCCGCCACAGGTCGCCTTCGCGCGCGAGCGCGGTCACCTCGCGGCGGGTGCGCACCTCTGCGCCCCGGTCCGCCGCGTCACGGGCGTTGAGAACCACCAGCCGGGCATCGTCCACCCAGCCATCCGAATAGGCAAAGGCGCGGGTATAGTCGGGCTTGAGCGGCGCGCCTGCGGGATGGTTCGCCAGATTGACCCCGTCCGCTGCGGGAAGCTCCTTGCGCCCGCCGATATGGTCATAGAGGAACAGCCCCAAGCGCAGCAGCCAGCGCGGGCGCAGGCCGGGGCGGTGCGGCAGGATAAAGCGCAGCGACCAGATGATATGCGGCGCGATCCCCCACAGCACCTCGCGCTCGGACAGGGCCTCACGCACCAGAGCGAATTCGTAATGCTCAAGATAGCGCAGGCCGCCGTGGATCAGCTTGGTCGAGTTCGACGAGGTGCCTTCGGCGAGGTCGCCGCGTTCGAGCAGCAGGACCTTCGCGCCGCGCCCTGCGGCATCGCGCGCAATCCCTGCGCCGTTTACGCCGCCGCCGATCACCGCGAGATCGAAGGCGGCACTCACCGGATCACCCACTCGGCATAGGCCAGCGCAACCACCAGTGAGGCTATGGTCGCGGCGAGCACCGGCATCACCGCGCGCCAGCCGAGGCCAAGCAGCAGATCGGTGCGGGTGCGCATCGCCGTGGCGGTAACAGCGAGCAGCAGCAGGCTCTTGGAGGCGGTCAGAGCATAGGCGGCAAGGCCCCCGGGCCAAGCGACCAGCGAGTTGATCGCGACCAGCGCAAGGAAGGCAAGGATAAAGCCCGGAAGGATCGGCACCCGCGCTTGGCCGACCCCGGCGGGCAGCGGCTCGGCGCGTGCGATCCACAGCGCCGCCAGCGTGACCAGCGGCGCGAGCAACGCGACACGGGTGAGCTTGACCACCGTGGCCTGAGCGCCTGCCGCGTCCGACACGGCAAAGCCTGCACCGATCGACTGCGCGACGTCATGGATCGCCGCGCCGGTCAGGAACCCGGCCTGCGCATCAGAGAAGGCAAGCGCCTCGGCCAGCATCGGATAGGTGACCAGCGCGATGGCACTTGCCGCGGCAAGGATTACAAGGGTCAGCGAGAACAGCGACTGGTCGATCCGCTCGCGCCCGATCGCGCCATAGAGCGCCAGCGCCGCCGAAGCGCCGCAGATCGCGGTCGCGCCCCCGCCAAGCAAGCCAATGGCAGGGCTTTGCCGGGTGGCCCGCGCGGCGGTCAGCGCGGCGATCAGCGCTGCTGCCATGACCAGCGCAAGGCCAAGGAAGGGCACCGCGCCCATGCCCATGACCTGCATCGCTGTGACCTGAAAGCCGAGCAGTACAATCCCTGCTCTGAGGCCGTGGCGCGAGACCGCATCGAGGCCTTCGTGCGTGCGCGGATCGGCGGCAGCGAAATTGACCGCGAGCCCGATCAGCAGGCCCGCCAGGATCACCGGGACGCCATAATTCTGGCTCAGCCACGCTGCCGCTGCGCCGGCAATCGCGCAGATTGAAAGGCCGGGAATGAAGCGCGACAGCGGCTTGCGCTCGGCCTTGGTGGCGGCGGCAGCGGCGGTGTCGGCCAGCATCATTTCGCCGAACAGATCGCCGGCGAAAGCATCGAAATCGGGGCGCGCGTTGCGCTTCATGCCTGGTCCGCCCTCCCTCGCGTCGCCGGCTATGTCTCTCGGTGTCACAGCCCTACAACGCCGTCCCCCGCGTTGCAACCAATCGGGGCAACCAATCGGGCAATCCTGTCAGCAGCGTCAAGCGAAGACATCGCTCTCGTCCGCCAGCTCGGCGCGGCGGATCTCGGGCAGCAGCCACTGGAACCACGCCAGCGCGATGAGGTAGGACGAGGCTGCGAAGATGAACAGCGGCACAAAGCCAAGGCCTGCATCAAGCACGCGGCCCGCGACCAGACTGATCGCCACGCCGCCCATATTGCCCATGAACGCGCCGAACGCGGTCACACGTGCGACCTTCGCAGTCGGCACTACGTCGGTGATGGTCGAGAACAGCGAGAGCGAGAAGCCCTGATGCCCGGCCATCACCAGCCCGATCATCACCGCCACCGGCCAGAAGGAGTTGAGCCCCAGCACCAAGGGCAGCGGCGCGACGATCAACGCCGAGGCGAGCATCACGCCCTTGCGCACCCGGTTGACGCTCCACCCGCGTTCGAGCAGGTGGGTCGAAATCCAGCCTGCTCCCAGCGCGCCGAGGCCCGATCCGGCAAAGGCAATCGCCAGCGGCACCGCCAGTTCCAGCGTCGAAAGCCCGAAGGTCTTGCGGTAATAATCGGCCAGCCAGAAATTGATGAACCACCAGGTCATGTCCGACAGCGCCTTGGCTATCACGATTGCCCAAGTCTGGCGATTGGCCAGGATAGCACCGTAGCGCGCACCATCGTCGGCGCCCGCGCCGCCAAATTCGATCTCGGCCGCAGAGATGGTGGAAAACTGGATGCCGCGGGCGAGGATGATCCACAAGCCAAGCGAAAGGAAGCCCCCGATCCCGCCGACCACCAGCGCGCCGCGCCAGCCAAATGCCTCCGCTAAGAACGGCATGGCAAAGGGCATCCCGATCGTCCCGGCGCTGGCGAGGAACGTCGCCACGCCAAAGGCAAAGCTGCGTCGATCCGGCTCGAACAGCGTCGCCACCGTCTTGATCGTCAGCGGCGTCTGCACCGCTTCGGTTACGCCAAGGCCCACGCGCGCCGCGACGACATGCGCAGTGGTCATCGCCCAGCCATGCGCCATCGCGGCGAGGCTCCATGTGCTGGCGCCCAGTTGCATCGACCGGTTGACTCCCAGCCGGTCAACCAGCCAGCCCGTGAACAGAAAAGCGAACGCTGCCGAAAATTGCGTCACGGCGGCAAGGTCACCGAAATCGCTGTCGGTCCAGCCGAAATCGGCCATCATGTCGTCCTTCAGGATCGCGATGATCGGGCGGTCCATCGCGTTGAACACCCCCGCGATGCACAGCACCGTGAACAGCGACCAGCGCAGCCGGGCAGACAGAGGCGAGGAAGACTGGGCCATCAGGGGTTCCTAGGGCTCGAAGGTAAGGACAGGCAAGCACTGCAGGCACTGCCAACCAGAGACACAAAGGGCCGCCGGATCCCTCCGACGGCCCTTGCTATGTCATCGTGTCAGGCGGCTCAGAAGGTCCGCACGCGCAGCGACACACCGAAGTAACGATCCGCATCACGCGGGATCTGCAGCCGCCGCCCGTTCTCGAGGTTGAGTAGCACGTAGCTCTCGTCAGCGATGTTGCGGGCGTGGAAGGTCACGCGATAATTGTCGTCAGGATCCGAGAAACCGACCGAAGCGTTCAAGATGCCATAGGGCGCGATCCGTGTGCTCGGAGATTCTCCCAGGTCCGAGAACTGTGTGCTGGTGTGGCGGAAATCGGTGTTGAGATAGAGCCTTGCCCAATCGCCAAGGTCTGAGGTGTAGTCACCGCCGATGGTGTAAACGAGTTCGGGCGCGAAGGGCAGCACGGTGCCATTGCGCGCGTCGTCTGCGCCAGTCGTGGGGTTGGGGTTGAACGCCTTGACCCGCGCATCGGCATAGGCCGCGCTGGCGCGCAGGTTCAGACCGTCAATCGGATTGACTACGAGGTCAGCCTCGAAACCTTCGCTCTTGACCGTGCCGGCGTTGGTCAGGTTCGAAATGGTGAAGCCGTTTACGACGATGAAGTTGTTGGCCTGGAACCCGTCATACTCGACTGTGAAGGCCGCCAGGTTGAACTGCACCCGGTCATCCAGGAACTGCGACTTCATCCCGATTTCGAAGCTGTCGGACAGTTCCTCGTCGATCGGCACCGCGTTGTTGGGCGCGGTGTGGTTGAAGAACACGTTGAACGCCGGGCCCTTATAGCCGCGAGTGTACGAAGCGTAGAACATGAGGTCTTCGGTCGGCTCGAACTGCACCGCGGCACGGCCCGACAGATTGCCGTTGCCGGTATCGCCGCGGCTGGTGTTGGTGCCGTTGCCGCCGCTAGCGACAAGGCCGCCAGCCGGGTTCAAGTTGGTGCCGGGTCCGGCTGCAGGCAGGCCAGTGACCGCGTTGCGCGCCGGGGCGCGGGTGTGGGTGAATTCAAGATCATCCCACGTGTAGCGCAAGCCACCGGTGAACGAGAGCTTCTCGGTAAACCGATAGGTCGCCTGAGCGAACAGCGCAGAGTTGATCGAACGCACTTCGCTGCGCGAGGTGGCGAAGGGGAACAGCGTGTTGACCGTATCGGCAAGATTGCAGGGGATACCCCCGCTCGGTGCGACTGGCAGGGTTGAAGTGGCGCAGGTTACGTTGCGGCGGGTAAAATCCTGCTCATTGGTCGATTGCCATGCGAAGGCACCGACCTGATAGAAGAACGGCTTGGTCTGGTCCGAGGCGAGCCTGATTTCCCCGGAAATCTGCCGGGTGCGGACCACACCATTATCGTGCAATTGGCCCACGCCCACCAGCGGACGCGGCAGGAAGTCGCCTTCGCGGATCTCGCGGTTGAACCAGTCGCGATAGCCAAGCACGGCGCTCAGCGTGTGGGTGTCGCTGATCTCGAAATCGCCGCTGCCGGTCAGGCTCCACTGCTCGTCTTGGGTGCGGGTGACGAGGTTGTGGTTGATGAAGCGCTGGTTTTCGCCCAGCGCCACGCCGCGCGGCAGGCCCTGTTCCGCATCCTGCACCGCGCCGCGGCTTGCGCCGGTCACGTCAGCGCAGCAATCATCATCGGCCTTGAAGTAATCGGCGATCAGACGGACAGCGTTGGTGCCATCATCGTAATCCATGATCCCGCGCAGGCCATAGCGTTCATAGCCATTGACGGTGTTCCTGCGGTCGCCGTTGATGTTGTTGATATTGCCATCAAAGGTGCCGTAGAAGCCGGTCAGGCTCCACTGCTCGTCTTGGGTGCGGGTGACGAGGTTTTGGTTGATGAAGCGCTGGTTTTCGCCCAGCGCCACGCCGCGCGGCA
>JBJTTE010000321.1:0-10120 GCA_046080005.1 Erythrobacter sp. | reverse complement strand
GCTTCGGCTAGACCGAAGCCATCAGTCTTCCGTTGATGCCATGCCCAACCCTGTCTCGATCCTTTCAGCATCACGGACTGACCAAATTCCGACAGCATCGTTGCCGCCGGAGTGGCCCGCCATGAAGCTGCTAACGTCATTGCGCGACTCCGGTATGGCGGCCCTGGGCGAAACCAGTCGATCAATTTGACCGGCGGGAATGACCGCCTCTGGGTCGTCAGCGGCCACTGCCTTGCGGCGACGGTGACGGACGACATTCAGAAGTTGGTACACTGCATGCCAAAGTGCGAACTCGCCGCCAAGCCGGGTCCAGTAAAGCGACCGTGAGCCATGCTATAGAGCCTGCTCTTTGGCTTCGGCCAGCGTCCAAGCCAGCGCCAGAAGACCCAGTACTGCTCCTGCCGCCAGCAGCACGAGCGCTGACGCTGTCAGATCACCCGCCAGCCAGTCGTGCAAGCCAGCCAGCGCGATCTGTGCCGATCGTAAACTGAGCCAGCACGCCGCAATGCCTGCGACGATCCCGGTGGCGAGCGGCCATCGGGCGCGCTGGCTGCGTGGTGGCAGCGCCTCGGCAAGCCTCGCGCAGAAACCCTCGTCTGCGACCGGGTCGGGCGCGGAAGCCCGCAAGAGGCGATCGACCGCATCGTCGGTTTCGTCATTCATGATTCGTGTCCTTCCACAGGGGAACCCTGCCAATCGGCCAGCAAGACGCGCAGCTTGTCCTTGCCGCGCTTCGCATGGGACTTCACCGTGCCTAGCGGCATCGATAGCACGTATGAGGCCTCTTCGTGACTGAGGCCGAGCTGCGAGACATGGAGCAGAACGGCCTGTTCTTCGGCAGATAGGCCGCGCATCGCGCGCTCGAGGTCTAGCCGGAGCGCAACTTCCCCTCCAGGCGATGGCAGCGCTACGGCCGCCTCAACGCTCTCGGGATCTGCCGGATGCTGCCGTTTGCGCGCGGATTGCAGAAAGCAGAAATAAGCGATCCGGTAGAGCCACGTGCCAAACCGCGCCTCGCCCCGGTACTGGTGCAGCTTGCGCCATGCCAGCAGGAAGGTTTCCTGCGCGAGATCATCCGCCCGCGCGGCGTCGCCGTTGAGCAGACGGCGCAACTGCGCGCGGACCATGCCCTGATGGCGGCGGACAAGCTGCTCAAAGGCGCGGGCGTCATCGGCCAGCAGCGCGCGCGCCACCAGCGCGGTATCGATCCGTGCTTCGGCCCCGCTGTCAGTCACGCATATCGTCACGCCGGTTGAGCCACCAGTTCGCGAGGTAGCCGAGCCCGGTCATCAGCGGCAGCAGGCCGATCCCCCAGAGGCTGGAAATGCGCGCGCCGTCATGCATTTCAAACGGGAGGGCGGCAAACATCGCCATCACCCCGAGACCACCGCCGATCAGTACGAGGGCCCGACGGCGGTCGGCATCGGGGTCCTGCGCTTCGGCGAGCAGGCCCGGCGGCAAATCCACGCCCTTGTCGGCGAGCGCGAGCAGGGTGCGATATCGCTCCTGTGAATGGCGCATGCGATAACGTAGGAAGATCAGCAGGATGATGATCGGCGTCAGCATCACGACGGTGAGCATGAAGAACGGTAGTAGCTCCATCAGGTGTGCTCCTCTTGTCTTTCGCAGCCTAGCAGACACGCGGGTGCTTGCTTCACGGCTTGGCCTCCTGCGCGGCGAGAAGATCGGCGATTCGCTCGCTGAGCAGCATGGCGGTGGGCGTATCGCCCTGATTGCTGGTGATGGCGACCGTAGCCCCTGTCTCCCAAACGATCGCGAGATTGGCGCTCATACCCGGTGCGCCGCCCGCGTGGCCGCGAACGTGCCGGCCATGTGACAACCTGTCTCCGAACCCGGCTGTGTAGGCACCGGGGCCGGCCGGCACGCCGTCGGCGAACATCGCTTGAAGCGTCTCCTGCCCAACCAGCTTGCCCCCGCGCAGCGCGCTGGCGAAGCGCATCAGATCGGCGTTGGTCGAATAGCCGCCGGCGGCAGGACTGCCCTTGAAGGGCAGGGTCATCCAATTGGCTTTCCATGTCGTCGCAAAGGCACCCTCCCGAAAATAGCCGGTGGCCAGCTTCGGGGTCACGTCCTCCTGCGTGTCATAGCCGCTGGCGACCATGCCCGAGGGCATGAAGATGCGCTGCTGGACGTAATCGAAGTAGCTCTGGCCCGAGACCTTCTCGATGATCCGCCCCAGCAGGACGTAGCCGGCATTGCTGTAGCTCCAGTCCGCGCCCGGTTCGAACAACTTCTGTTGGCGGGCAATGAGCTCGAGATAATCGGCCGGATCGACGAAGGTCTCGCGATTTTGGAAGAACTCCGGCACGAAGAAATCGCCGAGCCCCGCCGTATGGTGCAACAACTGCCAAACGGTGATCTTTGCCGCTGCAGCCCGATCCGGATATTCCGGTACCGCCTCGGCGAGGGTCGTGTCCCAGCGCAGCTCGCCGTGCTCAACAAGCTGGCCGATCGCGACGGCGGTGAACATCTTGTTCATCGATCCGATCCGGAACCGGGTCTCGGCATCGGCCTTCTCCCCGAAGCTCCGGTCGGCAAGGCCCCGGCATTCATCGAAGATCACCGCGGCGCCGTCCGATACTGTGAGGCAGCCGGAGAACTCGGCGGTGTCCGCCAACCGGTCGAGCGCGACTTTGGCGAGCCGCGCGATCTCGGCCTGCGGTGCGCCTGCCTTTGGCCAGCCTGCATAGAGCGCGGGGTCGTCAACCGGGACCAGATCGGCCATCACGAGCTTGCCCGGCTGCTCCGGATCGGGAAGCAGGACAAGCGCGGCCAGCTGTCCGGTGCGGCGCCCCTTGATGGTCACTACCAGCATTCCCGGCGGCCCCTGCGTGCGTGCGTCGACGAAATCGACCCCGCCACTCTCGCGGGCGGCGACGGCAAGCTGGGTGAGGATCGCTTCCTTGCCCGCGGGATCGAAGGCGGGCGACAGGATGGTGGGAACCCATTGTTCGGTCTGCTCCGCGCTTCCCGCATTGATCTGCGCGATCACCGCCGTGCCGATCCGCCCAGCTTCGCTATCGGGCAGCCTCGTGCTGACCGGGCCCGCCAGCGCGGGCGCGCCAGCCAGCAGCGGCGTGAGAAGGGAGGCGCGGAGCAGGGTTTTCCGAAATGCTCGTTTCACTGTCGAATCTCCGTGGCAGGCAAAGGCTATGCAGGGTTTCGACAGGTTGGATGCAGCATCAGCCGCCTTTGGATGCAGCCGTGTTCAGAGAAAATGACAGGCTAACAAACGTGCCCGAGAGGGAAATGACCGCTTCAGGCAGAAGCAGACGTTCAACGTGACAAATGCAAGTGACCGGGTCTGGGTCGGGAGCTGCCTTTACTGGGTGGCCAATTTGATGGCAGCTTCCCCTGCCTTCTTGCGAAGAACCTTGCATGCAACGATCGGCACCAATCTGTGCCATGCAGACTGACACACCAACCCATGGCAGCAATAACTGCACCATACAGCCCTAGGCCCAAGCTTCCGCTGGGGTGACGATTAAGCGACGCAACCGGCTCCGGCTGTGCGGCCACTCCTGGCTAGGCCGACGTGCTGCGATCAGGCCCTATCCTAATCGACCAACCATTCCGCGGCGATCTCGCCCCGGTGCCCTTCGGGCGCCAGCGCGGCGCGCAGCGCTTCCAGCAGCGGCGGCAGCGCTTGCGTAAAGGCATAGGGCGGATTGATGATGAAGAGCCCTGCTCCGTTATAGATAGCGGGCTGATCGGCATCATAGAGCCAATGCTCCAGCCCCATGAATTTCGGGATGCCGAGCCGGCGCAGCTTGTCCTTCCAGCGCAGATGCGCGGCGCGGTCTTTGAGCGGATACCAGATCACTGTGACGCCGTGCGCCCATTTGCGGTGCGCCGCAGCCAGTGTGGCGGTGATCCGGGCGCGTTCATCGGTCTGCTCGTACGGCGGATCGACCACTACTATCCCGCGCGGGGTGCGGGTCGGCAGCATCGCCAGCCAGAGCTCGTAGGCGTCCCGCTCATGCACGGCAGCCGCTGTGCCGCGCATCGCTGCGCGTAACGCGCGCGCGTCCTCGGCATGTTTTTCGTTGAGAATCAGCACATCCTGGGGGCGCAGCAGCTGCGAGAGAATGCGCGGGGAGCCTGGGTAGAGCTGCGGCTCCGCGCCCCCATCCACCGCCCCATTCACCGCCTGCACGGCGGCGCGATAATCGTCCAGCAGCGGGTTACTGTCAGCAAAGGCGCGCAGCACGCCTTGTGTAGCCTCGCCCGTGCGTCCGGCCTCCTCGCCGCGCAGGTCATAGAGCCCGCAGCCCGCATGGGTGTCGATCAGGGTCAGCGCGCTCTCCTTGAGCTGCAAGGTGCGGACAAGCGCGATCAGCAGGCTGTGCTTCACGACATCGGCGCTGTTGCCGGCATGGAAGGAATCGCGATAATTCATCGGGATGGGAGAACCTTAGAATCTGCCGGGGGCTTAAACGGACAGCTGTGCATACTGGCCCGGCGCGAGCCCCGCGACCGTCCAATCGCCAATCGACCAGCGCACCAGTCGCAAAGTGGGAAGCCCGACCGCCGCGGTCATGCGGCGCACCTGCCGGTTGCGCCCTTCGCGGATGGTGATGGTCAACCAGCTATCGGGAATGGACTTGCGCGCGCGGATCGGCGGATCGCGCGGCCACAGGTCGGGCGGGTCGATGCGCGCCGCATCCGCTGGCAGGGTCATGCCATCCTTGAGCCGGACGCCCTGCCGCAAGCTCTCGAGGGCCTGCGCGTCCGGATCGCCCTCGACCTGCACGAGGTAGGTCTTGGGGAGCTTGAAACGCGGATCGGCAATGCGCGCCTGCAGCCGCCCGTCATCGCAGAGCAACAACAGCCCCTCGCTATCGCGGTCGAGCCGCCCGGCCGGATAGACGCCCTTCACCGCAATGAAGTCCGACAGGGTCGCGCGAGCCGTTGGCGATCCGTGGTCGGTGAATTGCGACAACACGCCGAAGGGTTTGTTGAACAGAAGCAGCCGCGCCATCCTGCGCCCATATCGCGCGGATGCGGTGATGTCTGTAGCGCTAGATCAGCGACAATTGCGCCACCGGGGCAAAGCTGCGGCGATGCAGTGGGCTCGGGCCGTGATGGCGCAGCGCCTCAATGTGCTCGGCAGTGCCATAGCCCTTGTTGCGCTCCCACCCGTAATGCGGATGCGCTGCGGCGGCCTCACACATCATCCGGTCGCGCCATTCCTTGGCGATGATCGAGGCAGCCGAGATCGCCGGCTCAATCCCGTCCCCGCCGACGATCGCGCGCGCCGGCCAACACCAGTCGGCGCAGCGCCCTTCAGGGGTGAGGTTCCCGTCGATCAGCACCGCGCAGGTCTCGCACCCGAGCGCAGCGGTCAGGTTCGCCACCGCGCGGGTCATCGCCAGCATGGTCGCCATGAAGATATTGACCCGGTCGATCTCGTCCGGCGCGACCACCGCGACCGCCCAGCCGGAGGTCTGCCGGATCGCTTGGTCGAGTACCGCACGCCGCCTAGCGGAAAGGCGCTTGGAATCGTCAAGCCCCGCAGGTATTCGCCGCCCCAGCACCACCGCTGCGGCCACCACCGGTCCCGCCAGTGGCCCGCGCCCCGCCTCGTCAACGCCGATCACCAGCGGCTGGCGCGATGCGGTTAACTCCGGAGTGACCCCTATCATGACCCGTTCCGCCCGATTGATTGCCGCAATGTCCCTCTCCGTAATCGCGCTGGCAAGCTGCGCCAATGCCGAAACCGGGGACAGCGCCGATATGGCGGCGAGCGGCGGCGCAGCGGCACCCTTTTCCGCGAGCGAGGTTGCGACCTTCCACGAGCCCTGGGCGCTGGCCTTCGCGCCCGGCACATCGATGCTGTTCGTCACCGAGAAGAGCGGCACCTTGAAAGTGCTGGATGCGGCGAGCGGCAAGGTCGGCACTGTCGCTGGCGCGCCCCAGGTCGACTATGGCGGCCAGGGCGGGCTTGGCGATGTCGCCTTCCTTCCCGCAGAGGCAGGCACGCCGCTCGATGGCCGCACGATCTATCTGAGCTGGGTCGAGAGCGGCGCGGATGACACCCGCGGGGCAGTGGTCGGCAGGGGCAAGCTCGCCTGCAGCGGCATCGAGACTTGCGCTGTCGAAGGCCTCGCAGTGATCTGGCGTCAGGCACCCAAGGTGACCGGGCGCGGGCATTATTCGCACCGGATCGCCTTCTCTCCCGATGGCGCCTACCTGTTCGTCGCCAGCGGGGAACGCCAGAAGATGCAACCGGCACAGGACACCTCCAATACGCTGGGCAAGATTGTGCGGCTCAACCTTGATGGCACCCCTGCCCCCGGCAATCCGATGGCCGCCAAGGGCGGGGTGACAGCGGAAATCTGGTCCTATGGCCACCGCAACATTCTCGGGATGGATTTCGATGCGCAGGGACGGTTGTGGGAGGTCGAGCACGGACCGGCTGGCGGCGATGAACTCAACCTCGTCAAGCCGAGCGCTAACTACGGCTGGCCCGAGCGGTCGAACGGCGATCACTACAATGGCGATCCGATCCGCGATCACGACCCGTCAGATGGCTTTGCGCAGCCCGCGATCAGCTGGAACCCGGTGATCGCGCCGGGCGATATGCTGATCTACTCCGGCGATATGTTCGCTAGCTGGAAGGGCGAGGCGCTGATGCCCGGTCTCGGTAGCCAAGCTCTCGTGGCCGTCGCGATTGATGGCGAGAAGGGGCGCGAGGCGGCACGCTACAGCTTTGACAAGCGCCTGCGCGCCATCGCGCAGGGTCCTGACGGCGCGGTCTGGATCGCCGAGGATGGCAAGGGCGCACGGCTCTACAAGCTGACCGCCCGCTGATGGCCAGCGCCTCTGCGGCGGCACCGGCCGCTACCCTGATCCCGCTCGAGGCGGTTGATCCCGCTATGGTCGAGGAGGTGCTCGATCGCGCCTTCGGGACCGACCGTCACGCCCGCACCGCCTATCGCATCCGCGAGGGGATGGCGTGGCTGCCCGGACTGAGCCTCGCCGCGCTTGATGCCGATGACATGCTGGTCGCCACGATCCAGTGCTGGCCGGTGGGCCTCCAGACCAAGCAAGGCCAGGTGCCGCTGGTGATGGTCGGGCCGGTCGCCGTGCTGCCCGAGCGGCAGGGCGAAGGCTTTGGCATCGGGTTGCTGAGCGCGATGCTTGCTGCCGACGCGCAGCTGGCAGCGAGCGGGCGCATAGGCTTGGCGCAGGTGATGATCGGCGATGCTGAATACTACGGGCGGTGGGGCTTCTCGGCTGCGCTGACCGGCGGCTGGCGCTGCCCCGGGCCCTATGAACCGCAGCGGTTGCTGGCGCGCGGTCATGGCCTCGCAGCCATGCCGGCAGAGGGGATGCTCGGACCGTGGGAAGGCTGAGATAGGTAGAGCTTGCCTCTTCACCTTCTCCCCCGGTTCTGCCATCCCCTGCAGGATCATGCCTTACGAACCCCCGCCCTACCTTGCCGGCCTGACGCTCGCCGAAATCGCTGATCTGGTCGCCGCGCGTAAGCTCCCCCCGGTCGAGGGCTGGGCGCCGCAGAAGGTCGGCGAGAGCCACATGGTGATCGCGGCTGACGGGACATGGTTTCACGAAGGCGGGGTCATCCGGCGCGAGGCGATGGTGCGCGCCTTTGCGGGCCTGCTGACCCGCGATGATGCCGGACACCACTGGCTTGTTACTCCCTTCGAAAAGCTCTCGATCGAGGTCGAGGACGCGGCCTTTATCGCGGTTGATTGCGTGCGTGCGGATGATGCGCTGGTGTTCCGGCTCAACACCGATGACATCGTCATCGCCGGGCGTGAGCACGCCTTGCGCGCGGCAGGCTCGCCCGAGGAACCGGCGCTCTATCTCCACGTGCGGCGCGGGTGCGAGGCGCGGCTCAACCGTTCGACCTGGGCGCAGCTCGCTGACATTGCTCTTGCCGAGGGCGCCGAGGACAGGGGCTGGCAGATCGCCAGCCAGGGCGAAACCTTCCGCCTCCTGCCATGAGCATTGTCGGCCCCCTCACCCGCGCCTTTGCGCAGGGGCACGCACGCCCGATCCCCGATCTCATGAGCGATGCCGCCTTCGCCCGCGATGGCCGCGCCACCCCCGCAGCGGTGCTGATCGCAATCACCGATGTGCCGCATGATCCGCAGGTCATCCTGACCCAGCGCCCGCGCGCGATGCGCGATCATCCGGGGCAAGTCGCTTTCCCCGGCGGCAAGATCGATCCCGGCGAGGACGCGGTCACCGCCGCGCTGCGCGAAGCGGACGAGGAACTCGCCCTTCCGCGCGCGGCGGTGCAGGTGATCGGCACCAGCGACGTCTATCACACCGGCACCGGCTTTATTGTCACCCCGGTGGTCGGCGTCGTCCCCCCGGGGCTGCCACTTGTCCCCAATCCCACCGAAGTCGAAGCGTGGTTCGAGGCACCGCTCGCCATGCTGCTCGATCGGAGCAGCTGGACCACCAATGAGGTGTTCTGGCGCGGGGCCAATCGCCGCTATCTTGAGCTCGATTGGCACGGCTTCCGCATCTGGGGCGTGACCGCGGCGATCATAGCCAACCTGTCGCGGCGGATCACTTGGGAAGAGCTTGATACCCCGCTGCGTTCGGCCTGAGCTTGTCGAAGGCCGGTACTTTCTTCTAGCGATGTAGCCGCACGGCGGAATAAGCACTGATCTTGTGGGGTTAGCTTTGCTTCCGACAAACGCAGGGTGGACGGTTTTTGGTTCTGAAATCGCTTGATACTGCCGATTGGACCCGGCGCGCCGGCCTCGCGGCGCTGACGGCGGCGCTTGGGCCGGAGAATATTCGCTGGGTCGGCGGCGCGGTGCGCGATGGCCTGTTGGGCGTGGCGGTCGCCGATGTCGATTGCGCCACACTGCTTGTCCCGGCCGAGGTCATCGCCCGCTGCGGGAAGGCGGGCATTCGCACCGTGCCGACCGGGATCGACCATGGCACAGTCACCGCGATCCTCAAGGATGGACCGATTGAGGTGACCACTCTGAGGCGCGACGTTGCAACCGATGGCCGCCGCGCCACGATCGCCTTTGCACAGGATTGGCCGGAGGATGCCGCAAGGCGCGACTTCACCATCAATGCGCTCTACGCCCATCCCGAGACGCTTGAGATTGCGGACTATTTCGGCGGGTTGGATGACCTTGCGGCAGGCCGGGTGCGCTTCATCGGCGACGCGCGGGCGCGCATTGCCGAGGATCACCTGCGCATCCTGCGCTATTTCCGCTTTCAGACCCGCTTTGGCGCGGAGCTCGATGAGACCGCCGAGGATGCCTGCGCCGAGCTTGCGCATACGCTGAAGGGCCTAAGCCGCGAGCGCATCGCTGGCGAATTGCTCGCGCTCCTCGCCTTACCCGATCCGCACCCGACCATCGCGCGGATGCAAGCGCGCGGTGTGCTTGGCGTAATCCTGCCCGAAGCCTGTCCGCCGCAGATCGCGCTGCTCGCCCGGCTGATCGCGGCCGAGCTGGCACAAGCGATCGTCCCCGATCCTGTCCGCCGTCTGGCTGCGCTGCTGCCGCCCGTCTCCGAGGTGGCCGAGACCGTTGCGGCCCGCTTGCGCCTTTCCAAGGCCCAGCGCGCGCGCTTGGTCAGCGCCGCCGAGCGCCGCAGCGAAGACACCGCCGATCCCCGCGCGCTGGCTTATCGGATCACGCCACCGCTGGCGGCTGACCGCTTGCTGCTGCTCGGAGCCGACGCGCGCGCGCTGTCGGCGTGGAAGGTGCCGGTCTTCCCGCTGAAAGGCGGGGCGATTGTCGCGCGCGGGGTGACAGCCGGGCCGGAGGTCGCAAAGCTGCTCCAGATGATCGAAGCGCGCTGGGTGAGCGAGGGCTTCCCCGATCCCGACCGCGTCAATCAGATGCTCGCCGAAGCGCTCGGGACCAGCGCCTTCAAGTTCGACGAGATTCCAGACACTCAATCACGCCGAACTCCGAAAAACGACTGACGTACTGTTCTGTCATCTTCCGAAAACCAAACCATTTGTTTGTCGCGCTAAATATTGTAAGATAAAACACTAGAGCGGCTTGCGATCTGACTGCGCCAGATCGGCCGCTCTAGGTTGTTGTTTTATCCCATTTTCCGAACCGTCAGGTGATCCCACCTGACTGGAAAA
>JBJTTE010000320.1:0-17383 GCA_046080005.1 Erythrobacter sp. | reverse complement strand
CGCTGGTGTCGCCGCCGAACCACATGAGCACCCGGCGGATGGCCTCGCGCCCACCTTCGGAGCGTGCGCTGACCGGCATTGAACCGTGGACGCTTTGTCCAATTCCGTTCCGATAGAGCGCGGCCAGCAGATAACCGCAGTCGGAAAAGCCGACATAGGTCTTGGCCCGGGCATCCCGGTTCATCTGCGCCACCGCCGCTTCGGCGATCCGGTTCGAACCATGACCCCCTTTGGCAAACCACACGGCATCGAAAGCGCGATCATTCGCACATTCTAGCAGCGCGGTCAGGCGGCGCAGATCATTCCCGGCAAAATGGCCTTCCCGCTCAAAACACTGGTCATGAAAGGTCACGCGATGACTGGGGAACTCTGCAGCAACCAGTTCCTCTAGTGCAATCTGTTGCTCGCGAGTGATCGGTGTGGCCGGCGCGCAGATGGCGATATTCGTCATGGGCGACAGCCTATGGCGCTTGTCAGGCTGCGCGCAAGCCAATATCCCGTCGTGATATGGATAAACGGGTCATGGCCGAACCGCATGCGGGACAGCCGCTGTTCTTTTGCGGTATCGGCGGTTCTGGCATGCTACCCTTGGCGCAGATCGCGCAAGGGCTCGGCTACGCGGTCGCTGGCTCGGACCGAAGCCGTGATCAAGGCCGCAGCCCCGAAAAGTTTGCGTGGATGCAAAGCAAAGGCTTCGCCTTGTTCCCGCAAGATGGCAGTGGCGTAACGTCGCCCGATCAGGTGCTGATTGCCTCGGCCGCAATCGAAGACACCGTACCGGAGGTCGCCCGCGCACGCGCACTTGGGTGCGAACGGCTGAGCCGCGCCGAGCTGCTTGCCGCGCTGTTCAACACTGCTGACTTTTCTGTGGCGGTCGGAGGTACTTCAGGCAAGTCCACCGTGACCGGTATGATCGCATGGATTCTGACTGAGGCGGGGCATGATCCGACTGTGATGAACGGGGCGGTGATGAAGAACTTCGTCTCTCCGGAAAACCCCTTTGCCAGCGCGCGGATCGGTTCGGGCAATCTGTTCGTGAGCGAGGTTGATGAAAGCGACGGCTCCATCGCGCTCTATCGCCCGACCGTAGGCGTGCTGCTCAATGTCAGCCTCGATCACAAAAGCATCGAGGAGCTGCGGGTGCTGTTTGGCAACTATGTTGCCACGGCGCGCACGGCAGTGATCAACTGCGACAGCGCTGAAGCCGGTTACCTCGTTCCACGAGCCGAGGCGCTCGTGACCTTCGGCATAACCGCGCGTGATGTCGACATTTCGGTCGACCCGGACTCCATCGATCAGAGCGAACTCCGCATCCGCGCTGCCGTGATCGACAATCGCCGCCGGCAGGTGTTCCCGCTGATCCTGCCGATGCCGGGCCTCCACAATCTGTCAAATGCGCTGGCCGCTATCGCGGCCGCGAGCGCCGCTGGCATTTCCATTGATCGGGCGACCTATGCACTCCGCAATTTCAAGGGGCTCGCACGGCGCTTCGACGTGATCGGGACATCGCCGGCGGGCATCACCGTTATCGACGATTTCGGCCACAATCCGGAAAAGTGCGCGGCAACCTTGCGGACGCTCAAGGCCACGCCAGGCAGGGTCATCGCCTTCTTCCAGCCTCACGGCTACGGTCCGCTGAGACAAATGGGCGGTGAGCTAGCGCGGACTTTCGCGCGGGAACTGGGGCCAGATGATGTTACCATCATGTGCGATCCCGTCTACTTCGGCGGCACGGTCGACCGCAGCGTCGGAGCTGAGCGGATTGTCACCATGATCAATGCCGCCGGAGGCAAAGCCGAGCACATTCCCGATCGTGCAGCCTGCAGTGACCGGATCGTCGGCTTGGCTGCACCGGGTGATCGGATCGCGGTGATGGGCGCGCGCGATGACACGCTGACGGAGTTCGCGCAATCGATCCTCGCCCGACTGCCCTGAGCCTTTAAGCGCGCGCAAGGCGCCATGCCTGGCGGATGCTGGGGGTGCTGGCACTTGCGGTGGTATTGGTGGCAGCTGTCGACCGGTTCTACGGCCACTCTAGCCTTGCCTTTGCAACCGCCATCGCGCTGCTGCTCATCTCCAATGCGCCGATGCTCCGCTTCAACTGCCCCAACTGCGGCAAGAACGCCTTTTTCCGCGGCCCGCTCGTCGTGCCTTGGCCCAATCGCATTTGCACCCGCTGCGGACATGATCTGGACGCGCGCCATCCCTAAAAACGCGGATGGCAGCCGCTCCTAACCAACGATAGCCTCCTGAGGTATGCACCCCCGCGACTTCTCCCTCGATACGCTGCTGGCGAATTGCGCCGCGCGTCATGCCCACCGCCTTGCCACGATTGATGGCACGCAACGCCTGACCTGGGCCGAGCTCGAAACCCGTGTCACCAATCTCGCGCGCTGGATGCTGGCGCGTGGGATCGGCCCCGGTGACCGGATCGCGCTGCTGCTGACCGACGGCGCGCCATTCCTCACCATCCTTCTCGCCTGCGGGCGGATCGGGGCGATCACCGTGCTGCTCAACTGGCGGCTGGCACCTGGCGAGATCGCCTGGATCTGCGGCAATGCTGAGCCTGCAATGACCTTCGTAAACCCCCGTTTTTCAGGGCTTTTGGAGAACGCAGAGGCGGGCGAAGTGCAGCAAGTTGATGAAACACACGCTGGCGACGGGTTTTTCGAAATCACAGTAGGATCCGCACTCGGGCCAATCCAACACGCCTACGACCTCGGCCTCAACTTGGCGCCCGAGCGGCCAGTTTACATGATGTACACCAGCGGCACCACGGGCAAGCCCAAGGGCTGCCTTCAGGCCGGAAGCGCGGTGGCCGCATCCGCGCTCGGCTTCGCGCAGCATCGCCGCTTCACCCACGAGGAACGGCTGCTCTCGGTCAATCCGCTGTTCCATGTCGTCGGCATGCAGCAGGTCGCCGCGATGCTCGCCTGCGGAGGCACATCGATCTTCGCCGGGCGCGATGATGACAATGCTGCGATCCTCGATCTGCTCCACCGTGAAGGCTGCACCACCACCAGTGCCTTTCCGACCATCGCGTTCCCGTGGCAAGCGATGGAGCCGATCCGCAATGGTGTGATGCCGCTCACCAATTACACTGGCGGGGCGGGTATGGGCCGCCCGCAGATGTACGAATTTATCGAGACCGAATGGGACGCCCGTGTTGTCGGCGGCTACGGTCAGACCGAGATCTGCGGCTTTGCCACCTTCATGGACTATGCCGACATGCTCGAAGCCCCGCGCTCGATCGGCTGGACGCTGCCGCATGTGACAATGACCGTGCTCGATCCCGCGGGCAACCACCTCCCCCCCGGTGAGGAAGGCGAGCTGTGCCTGCGTGGCCCCTCGGTCATGCTCGGCTATTGGCGCAACGAAGAGGCAAGCGAGGCCGCGCTCGGCCATGGCTGGCTGCGCACCGGCGACCTTGGGATGATGGACGAGCGCGGGCGCGGCTATCTGCTTGGCCGGGCCAAGGAGCTGATCAAGACCGGCGGCGAGAACGTTTACCCGGCCGAAGTCGACGCGATCTTTGCGGCGATGCCCGAAGTTGCTGACGCAGGCTGCTGCGGTGTGCCCGACAAGCAATGGGGCGAGGCGGTCAAGGCATTTGTGGTGCTGAAGCCCGACCAGACCCTGACCCGCGAGGAGATCACCGCCCGCTTCAAGGGCCAGATCGCGGGATACAAGCGCCCGCGCTACATCGAATTCGTCCCGCAGCTGCCGCGCGATCCGATCGGCAAGCTGCTGCGCCGCGAGCTTTCAGTACGGCCGGTAACGCCCGACCAAGCGGCGTGAGGCCAACAGAGTTATGGCGACCCATGATTCTGGGTTGGCAGACGTGAACGCAAGGCCAATAATTGCTTCGTCGTCTGCGGCTCCTGGCAATGACGAAAGCGCGCCGTCCCCGACCAAGCCCAGACGGCAGAGGGTCAGAGTTTATCCCCTCAGGCCGGTTTGCTCTCCAACGCCAGCCTGCCCGCTTCCTCGCGCTCGAACGCGCGGAGATAGCCAGACCGCGCTGTCAGCCGTGCGCGGTAGGCTTTGAGGCTCACCGGTACGCCGTCATCGAGGCCCACGGCCTCGGACAGGATCAGCGCGTAGCCGATGCAGATGTCCGCCACGGTAAACCTGTCGGCGCACAGGAACTCGCGGTCCGCGAGCCGCTGTTCGATCTTGATCAGGCGCTTGTAGTACCACTTGGCGTAAGCCTGCCCGGCCTCTTCGAGCCCCTTGTCCTTCTCGAACATGCAGAAGCGCATATAGACCGTCTGCGGGAAGGTGATCGTCGCGTCGGCGTGATAGGTGTAGTCGAGATACTCACCGTAGTCGCGCTCCCCCGGGGCGACCGCGAGCGGGGTGTAACCTTCACGCGTCGCGAGGTAGTGAGCGATAGCGCAGCTTTCGGTGAGCTTGGTTTCGCCATCAACCAGCATTGGCACCGTGCCGAGCGGATTTACCGCCATATAATCGGGCGCAAGAAAGCGCGGCGGGAAAGGAAGGATCCTGAGGTCGATATCAGCGCCCGCTTCCTCGGCAGCCCAGGTTGCGCGCAGCCCGCGTGAACGGGCGCAGGAATAAAGGATCGGTTTGGTCATATCGCGCGGCTTAGTGTCCCTTGTCGGCGCCCACACCCAGCACTTTGTGCAGGCCGACCGCGATGATGGTACCGAGGATGAGACCCACCACCGCCGAAAGCGCAGTCGCGGTCAGCCAGCCCAGCACGCCTCCCACTGCCCCGGTCGCGCCTTTGACCGCATATTCCGCTCCGTGGATCGGTGCATAGAGCCCATCCCAGCCAAGCTTGTGCAGGCTATCGACGATGATATGGCCGCCCACCCAGAGCATGGCGACGGTCCCAACGATGGAGAGCGTGACCAGCAGCTTGGGCACAAACTTCAGCAGCAGCCGCCCGAAACTTTGCTTGGCCGCACTCGCCTGCTTGGTAAGGAGCAGCCCGATATCATCGAGCTTCACGATCAGGCCAACTGTGCCATAGACCGCCACGGTCACCGCCAGCGCAACCACCGCCAGCACCGCGCCGCGCATGACGAGGCTTTGATCGGCGACCTCGGCAAGGGCAATCGCCATGATTTCGGCCGAGAGGATGAAGTCCGTGCGGATGGCCCCGCCCACGCGCTCGTTTTCAAAGGCGACTGGATCGGTGATCTCGTCTTCGAGCGTCGCGCCATGCTTGGCCGCGCCGAGTTTTTCCATGACCTTCTCAGCGCCCTCGTAGCACAGGAAGGCCCCACCCAGCAGCAACAACCAGATAATCGCGGAAGGCAGAAACTCCGACAGCAGCAGCGCGGCCGGGAGCAGGAAGATGATCTTGTTCTTGAGGCTGCCCTTGGTGATCTTCCAGATGATCGGCAGTTCGCGCGCCGGCGAAAGCCCGGTCACATAGCTTGGCGTGACCGCGGCATCGTCGATCACCACGCCCGCGGTCTTGGTACCGGCCTTGCCCGCTGCGACTACAACATCGTCAATCGAGGCCGAGGCGGCCTTGGCGATGATGGAAATGTCATCGAGCAGTGCAACCAGTCCTGAAGGCACAGCGGTCCCCTTTCGCGATTCGTGCAGCTTGAACCTAGCGCCTGCCCGTCTGGTTCCCCGCGCACAAGACTTGCAATTGCTGGCCACTTCTGTAAGGGGCCGCGCTTCGTACGGGAACCGCCCGGCGATGTATCGAAGAAAGCCGGAGGGGCCCCGCACGCTAGCCGCGCGGATCAGCCAGCGATCGGCAGGTAGTGAAAGGACGCAAGATGGCGCTCTACGAGCACGTCTTTCTTGCGCGTCAGGATCTGAGCCAGGCTCAGGTTGACGCGCTGGCGGCGCAAGCCACCGAAATTGTCGAAGCCGGCAACGGCAAGGTCACCAAGACCGAAACCTGGGGTCTGAAGTCGCTCGCCTACAAGATCGAGCGCAACCGCAAGGCACATTTCGTGCTGCTCAACATCGATGCCCCGGGCAATGTTGTCGCCGAGCTCGAGCGGCAGACCCGCATCAACGAAGACGTCATCCGCTACATGACCATCCGCGTGGACGCCCACGAGGAAGGCCCGAGCGTGATGATGCGCAAGAACGAACGCGAGCGGAAGCGCCGCGAAACCCGTGAGGAGCGCGACTGATGGCCCGCCCGTTTTTCCGCCGCCGAAAGTCCTGCCCCTTCGCGGCCAAGGACGCCCCCAAGATCGATTACAAGGACGTGCGCCTGCTGCAAGGCTTCATGTCCGAGCGTGGCAAGATCGTGCCCTCGCGCATCACCGCCGTCTCGGCGAAGAAGCAGCGTGAACTGGCCCAGGCGATCAAGCGCGCGCGCCAGATCGGCCTGCTGCCCTTCATCGTGAAGTAAGAGGAGAAGAACACATGGATATCATTCTTCTTGAGCGCATCGAAAAGCTCGGCGCGATCGGCGACATCGTCTCGGTCAAGGACGGCTATGCGCGCAACTTCCTGCTGCCGCAGAAGAAGGCTCTGCGCGCCAACGAAGCCAACAAGAAGGTCTTCGAAGCCAACCGCGAGCGTCTGGTGGCTGAAAACGCCGCACGTCGCACCACTGCCGAAGCGCAGGGTGAGAAGGTTGCGGGCGCAGAAGTGGTGCTGATCCGCGCTGCGTCAAACGCCGGACAGCTTTATGGTTCGGTCAGCGTGCGCGACATCGTGTCGGGCCTCGCCGATCAGGGCCACTCGGTCGACAAGCGCATGGTCATTCTCGGCGCGCCGATCAAGACCATCGGCATGCACGATGTCACCATTGCCCTGCACCCTGAAGTGCGCGTGAGCGTGAAGGCCAACGTCGCCCGTTCGGACGACGAAGCCAAGCTGCAGAGCGAAGGCGTCAACGTGCTTGCCCAGATGTTCGCCGACGAACAGCGCGAGATTGATGAGCAGGCCGAGGCGACACGCATCGACACCAGCCTTGAGCCCGGCGAAATCCCGGCAGAACTGCTCGAGGGCGGCGAGGACGCCTGATCCTTCCGGCCCTTCGGCCAGACGAAATCAGCAGGGCGCGGAGGTCGGTTCGATCTTCGCGCCCTTCTTGTAAACAGCACCCACTCTTAAACAGCACCCACTCTCGTGCAGGTGCTGCCATACAACGATAACAACAAGGGAGCAGAACGCCTGCCATGATCGATATTCCTCACATCCTCGCCGAGCTTCAGCAGCACTATGATGACGCGGTTCGCACGCTGCGCGATGATGTGATCGCGTTTGGGCGCGACGGCACCCTGCCCCCACCCGCACGGCGCGAGGACCGCAGCTATGCCTATCCGCAGGTCACGCTCCACTATCAGGGCGTAGGTGCACCGCGCGATCGCAGCCGTGCCTTCGGACGGCTTGAGCACGTGGGCACCTACAGCACCACCATCACCCGCCCCGATCTGTTCGCGCATTATCTCACAGAACAGCTGGAACTGATTGGCGGCGAATACGAAATCGACGTGACGGTATCCCGCTCGCAGCAGGAGATACCCTTCCCCTACGTACTCGACGGCGAGGCGGGGGCTGCGATGGTCGGTATCGCGCCGCAGGATATCGCCGCCCACTTCCCCTCGACCGATCTGGCGCTAATCGGGGATGAGCTGGCCGACGGGATCGAACTCGATGGCGACCATCCGATGCCGCTTTCGCTGTTCGATGGGCTGCGCACCGATTATTCGCTTGCCCGCCTCAAGCACTACACCGGCAGCGAAGTGAGCGATTTTCAGGACTTCATCTTGTTTACCAACTATCATCGCTATGTCGATGAATTCGTGAACTGGGGTGCGGCGCAGATCGGCAAAGACAGCTACGTCGCGCTCACCGGTGCGGCGGGGCTCGACATCCGCGAGCCGACTGTGCAGGCGCAAGACCAGCTCAATGACACCGCATGGCGTCGCCACCAGATGCCTGCCTATCACCTGATGCGTGAGGACGGGCGCGGGATCACGCTGGTGAACATCGGGGTCGGCCCGTCCAACGCCAAGACAATCTGTGATCATCTCGCGGTGCTTCGCCCCCACGCATGGATGATGATCGGTCACTGCGGCGGGCTGCGCTCGACCCAGAAGATCGGCGACTTCGTGCTCGCCCACGCCTATCTGCGCGACGATCACGTGCTTGATCCGGTTCTGCCGCCCGAAGTGCCGATCCCGCCGATTGCCGAGGTGCAGCAGGCGATGGCCTTCGCGGCAGAGAAAGTCTCGGGCGTGCAGGGTGCCAATCTCAAGCAGCGGATGCGCACCGGCACGGTCGTCACCACCGATGATCGCAACTGGGAGCTGCGCTATTCCTCCTCAGCCAAGCGCTTTTCGCAAAGCCGCGCTATTGCCATCGACATGGAAAGCGCAACCATCGCCACGCAGGGTTACCGCTTCCGGGTGCCCTATGGGACGCTGCTCTGCGTCTCGGACAAGCCCCTCCATGGCGAGATCAAGCTGCCGGGCCAGGCCAACAAGTTCTACGAGGAGGCCATCGCGGCGCACTTGCAGATGGGCATTGTCGCCTGCACGATGTTACGCGAAGAGGGCGACCGACTGCACTCGCGCAAGCTGCGCGCCTTCAACGAACCGCCATTTCGGTAATCAGCCCAGCGCGGCACTGCGCTTGTTGCGATGCTTGGCGCTGAGCCGAACAGCTTACAGTTCGTCAAGGTCACCCGAGAGCTTGATCTCCATATTGTCGGCCGTTTCGGCCACGATAGCGAGCATCGACCTCAATTCGCTGGACGAGGCGCTGTCGAGCGCCTTGATAACGAAGTAGAGGACATCGCCGCGGATCTCCCAGCTTCCCATCTTCATCTGGCTTGAGGACGCAAGCAATTCGAGTGCCTTGTCGCCGGCAATGCGATCCTTCGTCACCCGACCCGCAGGCGAGAACACTTCGCGGATAGTGAGTCCGGCGACGGTTTCCGTCGCGCCGCTCACGAACACCAGTTGGGAGCGGCCTTCGTCGGTGTAATTGAAGGCGAGCTTGTAATCGCCATCCGCATCGATCTCGTATTTGTAGCCTTCCTGACTGAGGCGGTCGGCGACGCTTTGATCCTCGGCTGCGGCCGGGACCGCACCTGCGATAGCAAGTCCGGCAAGGCTGATGATGGACAGCGACAAGGCGCAGCGAGTATTCATACATTTCCCTCCCATGCGGGCGTAACGACCATCAAACCGACTATAGGCGGAATTGTGCAGACTTGGCTTGGTATAATTCGCCGCTCCACCGCATCATCCACCGCAACGCGTGACGCGCGGGCGCCGATGGGGTAACCTTGCGGCTTGCAGCGCTTTTCCGGATGGTCAGACCAATGCCTCATCCCAGTCCCTCACGCTCGATTGCCGGACGGGTCGCCATCATCACTGGCGCGGCGAGCGGGATGGGCCGAGCAACTGCACGACTGTTCGCCGCCGAGGGCGCGCATGTCGCCGTGATCGACCTCGACCAAGACGCCAGCAAGGCGGTGGCGGCGGATTGCGGAAGCAACGCGCGGGGCTATGCGCTTGATGTCGCGGATGGTGCCGCCATTGCCCGTACCGTCGCACAAATCGCCGAAGATTTCGGGCGGATCGATATCTTGGTCAACAATGCCGGAGTTTCGAGCTTCTGCGCGCTTGATGATCCCGCCTATGAGGACATCTGGTCCCGCGCACTGAGTGTGATGCTCACAGCCCATCAGCGCATGGTGCGCGCCGCCCTGCCTTGGCTGCGCCAGAGCGATGCGCCGCGGATCGTCAACATCGCTTCAACCGAAGGCCTTGGCGCGACCCCGGGCGATACGCCTTATGTCGCGGCCAAGACCGGCGTGATCGGGCTGACGCGCGGATTGGCCGTCGATCTCGGCCCCGAAAGTATCACTGTCAATTGCATCTGCCCCGGCCCGATCCGAACCGCGATGACCGATGCGGTGATCGAAGAGCACAAGACCATCTTCGCCAAGCGCCGCACCGCGCTCCGCCGCTACGGCGAGCCCGAGGAGGTGGCGCACATCACCCTCTCACTGGTGCTCCCAGCAGCGAGTTACGTCACCGGCGCGGCGATCCCGGTCGATGGCGGGTTGATGGCCCGCAACGCCTGATCAACGCCTGAGTTGGCCTAACCCCGCCCCTTGGTCTTGGTCGTCCCGCCCTTGGCGTTGGCGACGATAAAGTCGATGATCTGCCCTGCGACATCCTTGCCGGTCGCGCTCTCGATCCCCTCAAGGCCGGGCGAGGAATTGACCTCCATGATAACCGGACCGTGGTTGCTTCGCAGCATGTCCACGCCGCACACATTAAGCCCCATGCGTGCAGCCGCGCGCACCGCCGTCGAGCGTTCCTCGGGCGTAATCCTGATCACCTTGGCGCTGCCGCCCCGGTGGAGATTGGAGCGGAACTCGTCCGGCGCGCCGGTGCGCTGCATCGCTGCGACCACCTTGCCACCCACTACCAGCGCGCGGATATCTGTGCCGCCAGCCTCTGCGATGAACTCCTGGACCAGAATATTGACGTTGGCGCCGCGGAAGGCCTCGATCACCGATTTCGCGCTCGACATGGTCTCGGCCAGCACCACGCCGATCCCTTGGGTGCCTTCGATGAGTTTGATGACGACCGGAGGGCCGTTCACTGCCTTGATGATCTCCTCGGCGGCCTTGGGATCATTGGCATAGGCCGTCAGCGGTAGGCCAAGACCATGCTTGGCGAGGATTTGCAACGACCTCAGCTTGTCGCGGCTGCGGCCGATCGCCACGCTTTCGTTGAGCGACCAGATGCCGCGCATCTCGAACTGCCTGAGGATCGCCAAGCCATAATTGGTGATTGAAGCACCAATGCGAGGGATCACCGCGTCATAATCGGCAATCGGCTCGCCCTTGTAAAACACCTCTGGGCGGTGGCTGGCGATATGCACCGTGCAACGCAGGGTGTTGAGTATGTCGAGACTGTGGCCACGCGCCTCTGCTGCCTGCTTTAAGCGCTGGTGCGAATAAAGATCGGCGCTGCGCGCCAGCATCGCAATTCTCATGAAAACCCTCTCACAAACGGCGTTCTAGCTAGCGGCCGGACTCCCTATCGCTATTCGCTGGCGATTGCAGCCATGAATGACCGCTATCGACGACCATCCGGCGCCGCAGCGCCGTGCGCCCGATCAGCATCGGAAACTGCATCTGGGAACGATCCGCCAGACTGATCTCAGCCCGAAATTTGAGGCTACCGACAACAAGCGGCGTCTTTATGACAAACCGCGCCTGCTGGCCGCCGTTCGAACTCGTGATCCCGCGAACATCGACATGGATCGCCTCGCAAAAGTGCCGCTCGCCGCCCCAATCGACGGCGAAGCGGAGGAACCGTTCGCCGTGGCGCATGAAGTCATCAAGCACATCGGCATGGAGCGAGGAGGTGCGCGCGCCCGTGTCGATCTTGGCCGGCATGCCCGCAAGGCCTAGCTTGGGCAGGCTTACGAGCTCACGCCAGCCCACCACAAGCAAGGGGCGCGGCGCGTTCAAGTGACGCTCGCCAGAACCAGGCATTCCCGCACCGACTCAGTCCGCCGGTGCCGCCGCCGGTGCCGGGTTCTTTGGCATTTCAGGCGCCGTCTCACTCACTTCGGTGCCTACCTCGTCAAAGGCGACCGCATCGAAATCGCGCACGATGTCGAGATAGCGTTGCACTGCACCAAGAAACAGCGGCGGCGCGACACCGCTTTCGCCGGTGAGGATTGCCCACTGCATGATCGGGTCACCGCCATCGTCCCGCCAGATCGAAACATATTTGAAAGTGCGATTGGCCTCTGCGATTTGGCTGTCGGAAATAGGGGTGGTGCGCTCCCAGCTGGTGGAAAGCACCAAAGTATCGCACAGATCGCGGATCGCTTCGTTACAGTCGGAGAACATCACATAGATCGGACCGTCGCGGGTTTCGATTTCAAGCGATCCGGGGCTGCCGTCTTCCTCGCGTTCCTCCGCCTTCGCCTTATAACCTGCCTGCTTGAGCACCGCGAGCACGCCAGGACGGTCGCTAGCCTTGACCATGGGAACGTCTTTGCTCTGCGCTAGCCCTGGTCCAGCCGATGATGCCGCCACGACCAGCATCGATCCGAGCAACGCAAAAGGTGATCGGATCCGCAAACTTCGCCTCATGGAGTGCCCCCTTCGAGCAGATTACCGAAATGCTAACCGCAAGATCGCGCTCAGGCCAAGCACTAGTACCAGAAAAGGCAGAAAATACGTCCTGCTCGGCGCAGTCTCAATCGACCTGCAGCCCTATTGATGACCAGCTATTCCGCGAGGAATTCCGCAATGGCGGCGCCAAGCTCTGGCCGTGTTACGCTGTTCATATGAGTGCCGGGCACTGCGACATAGCGCGCATTGGGCAGCAGCGCTGCCAGTTCTTCGGCCAAGCCGTTGTCATTGTCCTCATCACCGCAGATCACGGCTGTGGGCATGGTGATCCCAGCGAGCCGCGCGAGATCGAAGTCGTCCATCGCATCGAGCAGCAGCCGCGCGGCAACCCGGTCAACGCCTTGCGACTTGAGGAAGGTGCGCGCGGCAAAGGCGGGATCACCAGGACGGATCGAGTCGAATTCGTCGATCACCCGCTTGAAGAAACCCGCCCGCTGCGCCCATCCAGCAAGGCCAGCCACTCCCATCCCGCAGATCGCAAGCCGCCGCGGTTCAAGGATCCCGTACGCGACGGCGTGAACCGCAGTGCGCGCACCGAGCGAGAAGCCGACCAGATCGAAGGTTCCCGGCGCTAATTCAAGATGGTCTGCCAAAGCCGCGACGTCGCGCACCAGCACACCGACAGGATAAGCGCCGGTATCGCGCGGAGCGTCGCTCTCACCGTGAACGCGGAAATCGAGCATGATCGGTTTGAACCCACCCGCCGCCAGACGCTCGCCGTGGCCCCACTTGATCCAATTCATCTGCGCAGAGGAGAACAAGCCGTGCAGCATCAGCACCGGACGACCTTCACCCTCGAGGTGATAGGCAAGCTGCGTGCCGTCAAAGCTGGCGAAATGCTCGGTCCTGTGGGTCATACCGCCCTCAGCGGACAAAGCACTGCGTGCCGGCATAGAGCATGTCGACTTTGTCGCCCGCGATAAACCCACCGATCTTCCCACCTAGCGCGAATTCCTCGCCCAAGGTGCTACCCTCGACCTTGGCAAAGCCAGGCGCAGCCTCGAGCACACCGCGCGACGAACCAAGCTGGACCTTGCCCCCTAGCCGGATCTTGCCCTTCGGCCCAGCTTCAGCGGCGGTCGCTGCTTGCCAGTTCCAGCCGACCAGGCGTCCCTCCTGGAAATGCGCGATCAGCCCGCCCGGAAAGTCGGTAAGGGTAACCGGTCCAGCACCACATTCGGTGTTCTCGCTGGACCGCAAAGCCGCCCCGAGCGCCTTGGCAAGCGCCGCCTCGACCTCCTTCTGCCCCGCAGCAAAATAGAACGCCTCAGGCCCAGCCGCCACCCCTTCGGCGCGTAGCTCGACACTGTTCGCATCGACCGGGGCTTCAACCGTGGCGCCTTGCTGCCGCTCCGCCGGGCTCGGCACATCGCCGCTGTCACAGGCGGTGAGTGCGAGCGCGCCAACCAGCGCCAGCAGAGCGAACCGCATGGCCCTCAGCCCTTCTTCAAATGCCGACGACCGAGCAGTTCGGCGATCTGTACCGCGTTAAGCGCCGCGCCCTTGCGAAGATTGTCCGACACGCACCACAGGTTGAGGCCATTTTCGACCGTCGGGTCCTCACGCACACGGCTGACGAAGGTCGCCGCATCGCCAACAGATTCGATCGGAGTGATGTAGCCACCGTCCTCGCGCTTATCGACCAGCATCACGCCTGGGGCCTCGCGCAGGATATCCATCGCCGCCTCGGCGCTAAGCTCGTTCTCGAACTCGATGTTCACCGCCTCAGAATGGCCGACAAACACCGGCACGCGCACGCAGGTCGCGGTCAGCTTGATCTTCGGATCGAGAATCTTCTTGGTCTCGACCACCATCTTCCATTCTTCCTTCGTCGACCCATCATCAAGGAAGCTGTCGATTTGCGGAATGACGTTGAAAGCGATCTGCTTGGTGAATTTGGCGGGCTCGACCGGATCACCGACAAAAATCGCACGGCTCTGGGTGAACAGCTCATCCATCCCTGCCTTCCCTGCGCCCGAGGTCGATTGATAGGTGGCGACCACCACGCGCTTGATCGTCGCGGCATCGTGGAGCGGCTTCAGGGCCACCACCAGCTGCGCGGTCGAGCAGTTGGGGTTAGCGATGATATTGCGCTTCTTGTACTCGTCGATCGCATCCGGGTTCACCTCGGGCACAATCAGCGGCACGTCAGGGTCCATGCGGTAGAGCGAGGAATTGTCGATCACGATGCACCCGGCTGCCGCGGCCTTGGGGGCATATTCCTTGGCCGGGCCGGAACCCGCCGCGAACAGCGCAATGTCCCAGCCGGTAAAGTCGAAATGCTCGATATTCTTGCACTTGAGCATCTTGCCGGTGTCGCCGAATTCGACTTCGCTTCCCGTCGAACGCGAGGAGGCGACCGCCGCAACCTCGTCGCACGGGAATTCCCGCTCGGCCAGGACCTGCATCATTTCGCGCCCGACATTGCCGGTCGCGCCGACCACTGCCACCCGGTAGCCCACTTGGCATTCTCCTTAGATTTCGAAGGCGCGAAATAGCGCCCCTCGCCCTGAGCGCAACCGCTAAGCGCCGCGCGCAGACCTATTCGTTGATAGGAGGGGTGACCCCGTGGGCCTTCAGGAAGCGGAAGATGCTATTCCAGACGTGCGGCCCGATCTTCTCGCCCGAAACGCGGTGCGTATAGCCAGGATAGAGCATCATCTCGAACGGCGTGTTGCTCTCCTGCAGAACGCTGATGAGCTCGGACGCGTTCTCGAACACCACATTGTCATCCGCCATGCCGTGGATCAGCAGCAGCGGATCGGCGATTTTCGTAGCTTCGGGAATGGCGCTGGCCTTCTGATAGGCCTCCGGCACTTCGCGCGGATCGCCCATGTAGCGCTCGGTGTAGTGCGTGTCATACAGCTCCCAGCGGGTCACCGGCGCACCGGAGATGCCCGCTGCATAAAGGCCAGGATCAGCCTCCAGCATCTTCAGCGTCATATAGCCGCCATAGGACCAGCCATAGATGGCGATTTTGGCCGGATCGACGAAATCGAGGCTCTTGAGGAATAGCGCCCCAGCCTTCTGGTCGCGCACTTCCGCCGTCCCCATCGCGCGGTAAAGCGGCTGTTCGAAATCAACGCCCCGGTTCGCCGAGCCGCGATTGTCCAGCTCGAAATAGATGTAGCCCTGATCGACAATCGCCTGTGCGAGCGCACCGCCCCAGCCCTTGTCCACCACCTGCGGGCCCGGCCCGCCATAATGGCTGAAGAACACCGGATAGCGCTTGCCTCGTTCCATCTTGGGCTTGAGCATGATCCAGTGCAGCGGGGTGCCGTCCTCAGCGGCAATAGTGCCGAATTCAGGCACAACATGGCTGGCGAGGTAGGGGGCATAGGGGTGATCGCCTTCGACCCGGTTCTCCTCAATCCAGGCGACGCGGGTGCCATCGGGCGTTGCTAGGTAGGATTGGGGCGGCTGATTGGCACTGGCGCGCGTTACATAAAGCAGCCGCCCGGCCCCATCCATGCTTGCTCCATTGGTGAAGGCGGGATCGGTGAGCAATGCAGGCTCCCCACTCCCGTCAAGCCGCGCGCGGTAGATCTGCTGGGTCAGCACATCGGCCGTCGCCTGATAGGTGAAGGTGCCCGCTATCTCATCGACCCCGACGAGGCTGGTGGTGGGCGAAGTGCCGCGGGTGAGCTGAGTCCACTGGCCTCCGGCGTATCGGTAGAAATGTCCGTAGCCATCCCGCTCCGACCACCACAACAGGCTGCCGTCCTTGAGGAAGCGGTAATTGTCCGACAGGTTCACCCAAAAATCGGGTCGCGCCGCGCTCTCGGTGAACCAAATCGTGCTTGCCCCGGTCGCAGGATCGACGCGCAGCATGTCAATCTTGGTCTGGGCGCGGTCCTGCCGCTGGACATAGATTGCGCTGCCATCCGGTGCCCAATCAACGCGCGCCACATAGATATCAAGATCGGGCCCGAGATCGACCTTCACCTGTCCCGAGCCATCGGCGCTCATCACGAACAGCTCGACCACAGCATTATCGGTGCCCGCCGCCGGATAGCGCTGATCGAACACCTTGGTGCCCTTGGCCCCGATTGCAGCTCGGGTGACGATGCCGACGCTCGCTTCATCGGTGCGCTGCACGACAATGCGGCTGTCATCGGGGCTCCACCAATACCCCTGAAGCCGCGCCATCTCTTCCTGCGCGACGAACTCTGCCTCACCCCAACGGATGGTCTCGGCTTCGCCGGCGGGGGTGATCGGCACCGCCTCTCCGCCAACCGGTCCGACCCACAACTGCCGGTCGCGCACAAAGCTGACGAAGCCGCCTTTGCTGGAGAGCTTCGGGTTGAGTTCAGTCCCCTCGGTATCGGTGAGCTGGGTTACGGTGCCATCAAGCTTGGCGAGGAACAGGTCGCCATCGAGCGGAACCAGAACGCCGGCTCCGTCGCTCGCCCATTGGTAGCTGATGATCCCCTTGAGGCTGCCCACGCGCGCACGCTCGCGCTGCATCTTCTCGTCCTCGGACAATTCGCGGCCCGAACCGATCTTTTCCGAATCAACGAGCATCCGCCACTCGCGGGTCTCAATGTCATAGCCCCAAAGGTCATACCGGTCGCGGTTATCCGCGCGGTTCTTGAGCAGAGTAAGGTAGCGCCCGTCGGGAGAGAGCTTCACGTGGCGCGGTGCGGGTCCGTCAAGGCCGGGCGAGGCAAAGACGCGCTCGAAGGTCAGTGTTTGAGCTGTCTCAGCCATGGTGGCAGGCTTCGCCAGCACCGGCGCTGTCAGACAGGTCGAAAGACACAAGGCAACCGCAACAAGTACCGAACGCATCCAAAGCTCACCTCAACATAGCGAGCCGCCACAGGCGGCGCGGCAATCCATGAACAGACGATCGGCCCATGGATAACTTCGTCGCTACGCTCCTCGCAATGACGAGGGAGAATGGCAAGAGGCATGGACGAAAGGGCAAGGCAGCTACGGTGGGGCGCTGGGTCGCCCTGCAATAGGGAACTGGCACACCGGCCACGCTAGAGCGGTTTCCGACCAACCTGACCCACCCTGATCCCGTTCTGAAGTCCGCTGGACAGGAATGGTGCGCGGCATTGGCTGGTTCAGGGGCTGGTTGCCCCTGCAAGCGGCGTGACGACGCCAGCTGGCTTCAGAACGCGACCCCGCCGGGGCGGGCCGAATTGGGCACAGGGCTACGTTGATCGTCGCTCACGATGCGCTGCATCGCTCACTCCTCTCGCCTTGCCCTGTGCCCAATTCGGCTCCGTCAGGGTAGGTCAGGTTGGT
>JBJTTE010000319.1:0-3646 GCA_046080005.1 Erythrobacter sp. | reverse complement strand
CGGCGCCCGGCTTGCCCCGCGCCCCGCTTGCCGCTAACGCGCCAGGCACGCAGCATTCTGGGGAGCGAAGGCGGCGACATCTGAGCAGGTCAACGGACTATCGATGAGCGGCATGGCGCGCGAAAACTCGGAATATGCAGTGCCCGTAGGCGGCCTGGGTCTCAGCGGCCGGGTGGACAAGCCCGCCCCCGGCACGCTGCCGCTGCGCGGCGATCTGGCCCATATCGCGCTCGCCGGAACGCATCTTGCAGCGCATTATGTGATCCCGCATGTGCATGCGGTCGGCGCGGACGGTGCGGACCTGCGCCTCTACCCGCGCGCCGATGCCGAGGTGTTCGTGACGCTGCCTGCGGGAAGCCGGTTTGAGCTGCTCGACGTGGCGGGAGAGTGGGTCTGGGGTTGCCCTGCACCGCAAGGCCCGGCGGGCTGGTGCAAGGCGAGCGAACTCGCTCCCTCCGAAGGCTGACCCACGGTGGCGATGCGGCTGTTTATCGACGGTGCTGCGGGCACCACCGGCCTTGAAATCCGCGAGCGTTTGCAAGGGCGTCGCGAGTTCGACCTGATCGTGCTCGACGAGGCCCAGCGCAAGGACAAAGCCGCGCGCCGCGACGCGCTCCACGCCGCTGATATTGCGATCCTGTGCCTGCCTGATGACGCCGCGAGGGAGGCGGTGAAGCTGGCCGAGGGCTCAGGCACGCGCATCATCGATGCCTCCAGCGCGCACCGCGTTGCGGAAGGGTGGACCTATGGCTTTCCCGAGATCATTGGGCACGGTGCCATCGCCAATGCCCAATTTGTGAGCAATCCGGGGTGCTACCCCACCGGCTTCCTCGCGCTGATCGCCCCACTGGTTCAGACAGGGCTATTGCCCGCCGACTGGCCTTACACTGTCAACGCGGTGAGCGGCTATTCGGGTGGCGGCAATGCGCTGATCGCGCGGTTCGAGGAGGACACCGATATTGCCGTGCGTGCCTATGGTTTGCGCATGGGTCACAAGCATCTGGCCGAGATGCAGAAATATGCGGGCCTCAAGCACGCGCCCGTCTTCTCTCCCGCCGTCATCCCGGCGTTTCGCGGAATGATCGTTGATGTGCCGCTGCCGCTTTCGGCGATCCCGGGGGTAGGATCGGTCGAAGCCATGCGCGACTGCCTCGATGCATTCGCCAACGCCCACCAGATGATCAGCTTCGTCAATGCCGGGTTCGACGAGTTGCTGCTGCGCAGGGCGGTCAGCGTCCACGATACGATGGCGCTGCATTGCTATGCCAATGCCGACAAAACGCAGGTGCGTCTGATCGCGACGCTCGATAACCTTGGCAAGGGTGCGAGCGGGGCAGCGATCCAGAACCTCAACATTATGTCTGGCCTGCCCGAGACGAGCGGTTTGTGCTTTTGATCGAAGGGCCTCTGCTTAAAATTTAGGCACACCCCGATCACATGCTGTGCACCATTGCGCACTGCACCATAATCTTGCTACCCGACTGTTATCGGCGAAAGACATGCCTACCCTTGAGTCTTCAAGCGGCAAGGATTGTTCGCAGCCATCACCTTAAGGCTTGGCACGTTTCTTGTGAAGAATCGGTCAGCAATCAGCCAGGCGCAAACGGGGACGACGTGAAAAAGATCGAAGCGATCATTAAGCCCTTCAAACTCGATGAGGTGAAGGAAGCACTGCATGAAATCGGCGTATCCGGCATCACAGTCACCGAAGCCAAGGGCTTTGGTCGCCAAAAGGGCCATACCGAACTGTATCGCGGTGCCGAATATGTCGTCGATTTCCTGCCCAAGGTGAAGCTTGAGGTGATCGTTGCAGACGATCAGGCCCAACGCGTGGTTGAAGCGATCGCAGCGGCTGCACAGACCGGTCGCATTGGCGACGGCAAGATTTTCGTCACTGCGATTGAAAGCGCGCTCAGGATCCGCACCGGCGAAACCAACGACGACGCGATCTGATTTCTTACTTTTTTCTGGTCTGCCCCAAATTCTGTGTCGAACTGGCGGGGTGGCCCGGATCAAACCGGAGGGTAATTGAATATGTCGAAGGCAAAAGACGTCCTGAAGAAGATCAAGGACGAGGAAATCGAGTGGGTCGATCTGCGCTTCACCGACCCCAAGGGCAAGTGGCAGCACCTCACCATGGTCGCGGGCGTGATGGGCGAAGACGAGCTTGAAGACGGCTTGATGTTCGACGGATCGTCAATCGTCGGCTGGAAGGCGATCAACGAATCCGACATGATCCTGAAGCCGGACCTCACGGAAACCTGGATCGATCCTTTCAGCGCGACCCCGATGCTGATCATCAACTGCGACATCGTCGAGCCTTCGACCGGCGACTGGTACGCGCGCGATCCGCGCAGCACGGCCAAGCGCGCCGAGGCCTACCTTCAGTCAACCGGCATCGGCGACACCGTCTATGTCGGCCCGGAAGCCGAATTCTTCATGTTTGACGATGTACGGTTCGAGGATGGCTATGCCGGCTCGGGCTTCTCGATCGACGATATCGAACTGCCGACCAATTCTGCCAAGGAATATGACAATGGCAACATGGCCCACCGCCCGCGTGCCAAGGGCGGCTATTTCCCGGTAGCGCCGGTCGATAGCGCGGTGGATATCCGCGGCGAGATGGTCTCGACCATGCTCGAAATGGGCTTGCCGTGTGACAAGCACCACCACGAAGTTGCCGCCGCCCAGCATGAGCTCGGCCTGACCTTCGGCAAGCTGGTCCAGACCGCCGACCGGATGCAGATCTACAAGTATGTCGTGCACCAGGTCGCCCATGCCTATGGCAAGACCGCGACCTTCATGCCCAAGCCGATCAAGCAGGATAACGGCAGCGGCATGCACACCCACATCTCGATCTGGAAGGATGGCAAGCCGATGTTTGCCGGCAATGAATATGCCGGTCTGTCGGAAATGTGCCTCTACTTCATCGGCGGCGTAATCAAGCACGCGAAGGCACTGAACGCCTTCACGAACCCTACCACCAACAGCTACAAGCGTCTGGTGCCGGGCTTTGAAGCGCCAGTGCTACTGGCCTATTCAGCCCGAAACCGTTCGGCCTCATGCCGCATCCCCTATGGCTCTGGCGACAAAGCCAAGCGCGTAGAATTCCGCTTCCCTGATGCGATGGCTAACCCCTACCTGTGCTATTCGGCGCTGCTGATGGCGGGTCTCGACGGGATCGAGAACAAGATCCACCCGGGCGAGGCGATGGACAAGAACCTCTACGATCTGCCTCCGGCCGAGCTTGCCGAAGTGCCGACCGTGTGCGGTTCGCTCCGCGAGGCGCTGGATTCGCTCGCGGCCGACCACGAGTTCCTGCTCAAGGGCGACGTGTTCACCAAGGACCAGATCGAGGCCTATTGCGAAATCAAGTGGGAGGAAGTGATCCGCACCGAGACCACCCCCTGCCCGGTTGAATTCGACATGTACTATTCGATGTAAGCCTCGCGCGGCGCATCTGACATCCGAAGGGCGGGAGGAGCGATCCTTCCGCCCTTTGCTTTGGAACAAGGCTTGCACTTTTATGTAGCATTCGCTACATTGCTGCGCTAGAGCGGTTTCCGACCAACCTGACCCACCCTGATCGCGTTCAGAAGTCCGCTGGACAGGAATGGTGCGCGGCAGTGGCTGGTTCAGGGGCTGG
>JBJTTE010000318.1:0-7697 GCA_046080005.1 Erythrobacter sp. | reverse complement strand
TGCGCTGACCCAATGGTGGTATGGCCATAATGCGGTGGGCTTCTTCCTGACCGCAGGCTTCCTCGCGATGATGTATTACTTCGTGCCGAAGCAGGCGGGGCGGCCGGTCTATCCCTATCGCCTCTCGATCATCCACTTCTGGTCTCTGATCTTCCTCTATATCTGGGCAGGGCCGCACCACCTCCACTACACCGCGCTGCCCGATTGGGCGCAGACGCTGGGCATGGTGTTCTCGATCATGCTGTGGATGCCGAGCTGGGGCGGTATGATCAACGGCCTGATGACCCTCAACGGCGCGTGGGACAAGGTCCGCACCGATCCGATCATCCGCATGATGGTGCTCTCGCTCGCCTTCTACGGGATGAGCACCTTCGAAGGGCCGCTGATGTCGATCAAGTCGGTCAACTCGCTCTCGCACTACACCGACTGGACCATCGGCCACGTGCACTCCGGCGCGCTGGGGTGGAACGGGATGATCACCTTTGCGTGCCTCTATTACCTCACCCCGCGCCTGTGGAACCGCGAGCGGCTCTACTCGCTGTGGATGATCAACTGGCACTTCTGGCTCGCGACCCTGGGGATCGTGTTCTACGCCTCCTCGATGTGGGTCGCCGGGATCACCCAGGGCCTGATGTGGCGCGAATATGGTGCCGACGGGTATCTGGTGAACAGCTTCGTCGACACCGTCGCGGCGCTCCACCCGATGTATATCCTGCGCATGGTGGGCGGGATGATGTACCTGACCGGTGCTCTCATCATGGCCTACAACATCGGCATGACCATCGCAGGCAAGCTGCGGGTTGAAGCCGCACTTGGCGAGACCGCGCATGACGACGTCGCCGACCGTCCGATCACCAGCCAACCGCAGGCCGAGCCCGCCGAATAGGCGGCGCGAGAAGGAACGCGAAACATGAGCAAGAACGCTGCCCAATCCGAGGTTTTCGAGAGCCACAAGAAGCTCGAGAAGAACGTCACGCTGCTGGCCGCCATGACCCTTGCGGTCGTGGCGATTGGCGGGATCGTCGAGATCGCGCCTCTGTTCTGGATCGACAACACGATCGAGCAGGTCGAAGGGATGCGTCCCTACACCCCGCTCGAACAGGCAGGGCGGAACATCTATGTCCGCGAGGGATGCTATGTCTGCCATAGCCAGATGATCCGTCCGTTCCGCGACGAGGTCGAGCGCTACGGCCATTACAGCCTCGCGGCCGAGAGCATGTATGATCACCCCTTCCAATGGGGATCGAAGCGCACCGGGCCCGATCTCGCCCGCGTCGGTGGCAAATATTCGGATGGCTGGCACGTCCAGCATCTCAAGGCGCCGCGTTCGGTGGTGCCTGAGAGCATCATGCCGAGCTACAGCTTCCTCGCCGAGACCGAGCTCAACCTCGCCGATCCAGCCGGCGACCTGACCGCGCTGCGGGCTGTGGGCGTGCCCTATTCGGATACCGACATCAAGCAGGCCGAAGCCGATCTCAAGGCGCAGGCCGATCCCGAAGCGGATGCGGGCGATCTCGCCACGCGCTATCCCAAGGCGCAGATCCGCGACTTTGACGGCGATCCCAAGCGGGTGACCGAAATGGATGCGCTGATCGCCTATCTGCAAATGCTCGGTACGCTGGTCGATGTGAACAGCGCCGCCGCGCAGGAAGTGCTGACCAAGGGGGCGGGACAATGAGCCTCTATGAAACCCTGCGCCATGCCGCCGATTCCTATGGGCTGGCGGCGATCTGCGCGCTCTATCTGACGCTGTGCCTGTGGCACTTCCGCCCTAGTGCACGGCCCCATGTCGAGGCGGCCAAGCACTCGATCTTCAAGGACCAGACCGATGGCGAATAAGCGCGTTGATGAGCCCACTGGCACCGAATTAGTCGGCCATGAATGGGACGGCATCGAGGAACTCAACACACCCCTGCCGCGCTGGTGGCTGTGGACCTTTTACGCCACGATCATCTTCGCGGTCGGCTATGTCGTCTCTACCCGGCCTGGCCGCTGATCGACCGGGCCACCGCAGGCGCGCTCGGCTGGTCGAGCCGCGGTGATCTTGCCAAGGAAATGCGCGCCGCCGAGGATGCCCGCGCAGGGATTGTGGCCCAGATCGCGGCGACGGATATCGAGGCGCTTCCGGCCAATCCCGAGCTGATGCAAGCAGCGGTCGCGGGCGGGGCAGCGGCCTTCAAGGTCAATTGCGTCCAGTGCCACGGCGCCGGTGCGGCGGGCTATCAGGAGTATGGCTACCCCAACCTCAATGATGATGACTGGCTGTGGGGCGGCACGCTGACCGATATCGAATATACTCTCACCCACGGCATTCGCTGGGACGCATCCGACGCGACCCGGGCGAACTACATGCCCGCCTTTGAAGGTGTGCTTGATCGCGCTCAGGCCAAGGCCGTGGCGAGCCACGTGCTCTCGCTCTCGGGCAAGGGGAACGCCAATGCCGCGGGCGCACAGCTGTTCGCCGACAATTGCGCCGCCTGCCATGGTCCGACCGGCGCGGGCCTTGCGGAAATGGGCGGACCTGCGCTCAATGATGCGATCTGGCTCTATGGCGGGAGCGAAGCGGCGGTGACCAAGCAGATCCTCGCCCCCCGCCATGGTGTCATGCCGGCATGGGCAGGACGGCTTGATCCGGTGACGATCAAGATGCTGGCGGCTTACGTGCACTCGCGCGGCGGCGGGCAGCAGGCGGCGCCGGCAGCCCCGGCCGCCGACCCTGCGACCGACGTCGCCCAGACAGAAAAGGCCAATACCGATGGCTGAAGCCGACAATCTCGAGCGTCCTCAACCCGTAACCGCGCCGTCCAGCCGCGACTGGGCAGGGGCGCTCGGGACGCAGGCCGGGGTCGCAACACCGTCAGTCGCTGCACCCGAAGATGCAGGCTTCATGGGCGCAGCGCTCTACGAAAAGGGCACGACGATCCACAATAAGCGGATCGACGGCCCCTTCCGGCGGTTCAAATGGCTGGTGATGCTGGTAACGCTGACAATCTACTACGCCACACCCTGGATCCACTGGGACCGCGGGCCCTATGCCCCCGATCAGGCAGTGCTGATCGATCTCGCCCACCGCCGCTTCTACATGTTCGATATCGAGATCTGGCCGCACGAATTCTACTTCGTCGCCGGCATGCTGATCATGGCCGGGATCGGGCTCTTTCTGGTCACCTCCGCCGTCGGTCGCGCGTGGTGCGGCTATGCCTGCCCGCAAACCGTGTGGACCGACCTGTTCCAGCATGTCGACCGCTTCTTCGACGGCGACCGCAATGCGCGGATGCGGCTCGACAAGGCGCCGTGGACCGCGTCCAAGATCGCCCGGCGTAGCGCCAAATGGGCGGTCTACCTCACCATCGCTTTCTGGACCGGCGGCGCGTGGATCATGTATTTCGCCGACGCGCCGACCCTGACCTATGATTTCTGGACCGGCAGCGCCGCGCCGGTCGCCTATGCCACGGTCGCGATCCTGACCGGCACCACCTTCTGGCTGGGCGGGTTCATGCGCGAACAGGTGTGCATCTATATGTGCCCCTGGCCGCGCATCCAGACCGCGATGCTCGACGAGAAGTCGCTGATCGTCACCTACAAGGACTGGCGCGGCGAGGAGCGGGCCAGCCTCAAGAAGGCGGCCAAGAACCCCGAGACCTATGGTGACTGCATCGACTGCAATATGTGCGTGTCCGTCTGCCCGACCGGGGTCGACATCCGCGAAGGCCAGCAGATCGGCTGCATCACTTGCGGGCTGTGCATCGATGCCTGCGACAGGGTGATGAAGGAAGTCGGCCGCCCGCGCGGGCTGATCGATTACGCGACGCTCGACCAGTGCAAGGCCGAGGCGGCAGGCGCACCCGCGCAGCCGGCGTGGAAGGCGCTGCTGCGCCCCCGCGTATTCATCTATTTCGGCGTCTGGGCTGCCATGGGCGCAGGACTGCTGTTCGCGCTCGGCACCCGCACCCACACCGATCTCACCGTTTCACCTGACCGCAACCCGCCCTTCATGCTGCTCAAGGATGGTTCGGTCAGGAACGCCTACACCCTACGCCTCAGGAACATGGAAGCCCGTCCGCGCAACATGGAAGTGGCGCTCCAAGGCCTGCCCCGGGGCGCGGTGATGTGGACCGAGGCGGTCAGCCTTGAAAACGCCGCGCCACGTCAGGTCATCGGCGTCCCCGCCAACGCCACCAAGGTGCTGCGCGCCTATGTGCTGCTCCCCGAGGGCGAGCGCGCGACCGGCTTCACCTTCCGCCTCACCAGCCTCGACGAGCAGCGCGAAAGCGACCTCGCCGAGACGACCTTTGCCATGCCAGGGAACGAATAATGGCCAGCAACGCCAACAACACTTTCACCGGCAAGCACATGGCCGCCATTTTTGTCGTGGGCTTCGCAATCGTGATCGCGGTCAATTTCCTCATGGCGAGCTATGCCGTGGGGAGCTTCCACGGGACCGTGGTCGATAACTCCTATGTCGCCAGCCAGAAGTATAATGACTGGCTCGCCAAGGCCGAGGCCTCGAAAGCGCTGGGCTGGAAGGTCGTCGCCGAACGCCGCAAGGATGGCCGCGTGGTGCTGGAAACCACGGCCGTACCAATGGTCGCGCAAATCTCTGCCGCGGCCGAACGCCCGCTGGGCGCGCGCGACGATACGCATCTCACCTTCGCAGCAGAAGGCGAAAGCCGCTGGGTCTCGAACGAAACGCTCAACCCGGGCCGCTGGCAGCTGCGCATCGCGGTCCGTGCGGGCGCGCAGCAATGGGCCGGTGAGAGCGAAATCCGGTGAACGCTCCCACCGTCCTGACCGCTGAGCAAGCCAGCACGCTGCCGACCACGCGCTTTACCGTGCCCGGCATGAAGTGCGCCGGGTGCATCGGCAAGATCGAACGCGAGCTGCCCAAAGTCGCCGGCATCACTGCCGCGCGCGCCAATTTCTCGGCCAAGCGCGTCGCCATCCGCCACGATCCCACGCTCGGCGAGGATGCGCTGGTTGCAGCCTTCCTGGCGCTCGGCTTCGAAGCCCAACCGGTTGCCGACAACCCGCTCGGGGACGAGACCAAAGAGCGCAAGAACCTGAACCGCGCGCTCGGCGTTGCAGGCTTTGGCATGATGAACGTGATGCTGCTCTCGGTCAGCATCTGGTCGGGCGCGGATGGGGCGACGCGCGAGCTGTTCCACTGGCTTTCGGCGCTGATCGCGCTGCCCGTAATCGCCTATTCGGGCCGCCCGTTCTTTGCCAGCGCATGGATGGCGCTCAGCCACAAGCGCACCAATATGGACGTGCCGATTTCCATCGGCGTGATCCTCGCGACGTGCCTCTCGCTCTATGAGACGATCACCGGCGGGGCGCATGCCTTCTTCGATTCTGCGGTCATGCTGCTGTTCTTCCTGCTCGCTGGCCGCGCGCTGGATGCCGAGATGCGCACCCGCACGCGGGCCGGGATCGGCGCCTTGCTGGGACGCATGGGCAAGAGCGCCAGCGTAATCGCGCCCGATGGCTCGACCCGGCGGGTGGCGGCCAAAGACCTCGAACCGGGGATGCTGGTGCTGGTCGCTGCCGGCGAAGCGCTGGCCGCCGATGGCGAGGTTGTCGAGGGCACTAGCGCGATCGACAATGCCATGCTCACCGGCGAAAGCGCACCCGAGCCGGTCGGTCCGGGCAGCATCGTCCATGCCGGAACGATCAACCTTGCCGCACCGCTGCGCCTGCGGCTGACCCGCGTGGCCGAAGATACCGCCCTCGCCGAGATCGCCCGGCTGATGGACGAGGCTGGGCAGTCGCGCAGCACCTATGTGCGGATCGCGGACCGGGCCAGCCGGCTCTATGCGCCGGTGGTGCATAGCCTCGCCGCGCTGGCCTTTGCCGGATGGATGATCGCGGGTGCGGGCTGGCACCAATCGCTGACCATCGCGATTGCGGTCCTTATCATTACCTGCCCCTGCGCCATGGGCCTTGCGGTGCCCGCCGCGCAGGTCGTCGCCTCGGGCGCGCTGCTGCGGCGCGGTCTGCTGGTCAAGGATGGCAGCGCGCTTGAGCGCTTGGCCGAGTGCGATGTGGCCTTGCTCGACAAGACTGGCACGCTGACGCTGGGTGAGCCGCGCGCCGATGTGAGCGGCCTTGATACCGAAGCCCGCGCCGTCGCGCTCGGGCTGGCACAGGCGAGCCGCCATCCGCTCAGCCGGGGTCTGGCTGCCGCGCTGCTGCGCGAAGGGGTGGAACCAGCCGTGATTAGCGACCTCACCGAGGTGAGCGGTATCGGCCTGAAGGGTCAATGGGAGGGCCGCTGTGTAGCGCTCGAACGACCCCAAAATGAGGCGCAAAGCATCGCGACCGCGCTCAGGATCGGCGAGCGCCGCGAGATCATTACCTTTGCCGATCCGCTACGCTCGGATGCGGCCGATGCGCTCGCAGCGCTGAAGGCGCAGGGCCTTGCGGCGCGGATCCTCTCGGGGGACCGCGCGGCGGCGGTTACTGCCGTTGCGAGCCGACTTGGGATTGGCGCAGAGGCCGAAGCCAGCCCGCAGGCCAAGCTCGCCGCGCTCGATGGGCTCAAGGCGCAGGGTCACCGCCCGCTGATGGTGGGTGATGGCCTCAATGATGGCCCCGCCCTCGCCGCCGCCCACGCCTCGATTGCGCCCGGCACTGCGTCAGACGCGAGCCAGCAGGCAGCCGACGCCGTGTTCATCGGCGAAGCGCTGATGCCGGTCGCGCTGGCGGTCAAGGTCGCGCGGGCCACGATGCGGATCGTGCGCGAGAATTTCGCTTTCTCGATCGTCTACAACATGCTCGCCGTGCCGCTCGCGCTGGTCGGACTGGTCACGCCGCTGGTGGCGGCCATCGCCATGTCGGTCAGCTCGCTCATCGTGGTCGCCAATTCCTTGCGACTGGCGCGGAGCACCAGAGCATGACAGGCCTTGCTTTCCTCATCCCCATCGCGCTTGGCATGGGGCTTCTCGGCCTCGTCGCTTTCATGTGGTCGATGCGCGAGGGGCAATATGATGACATGGACGGCGCGGCCAATCGCATCCTGATCGACGACGATGATTGGGGGGACGAAATCGCATGAGCCGCGCTGCCCTTCCCCTTGCGCCGCTGTTCGGGGCGCTCGCCTTGGTGCCGGTGATCCTCGGCCCCCTGCCCGCCCACGCTGCCACTATCACCGCGCGGCTGTGCAACGGGGGCACGGTTACCATCCCGATTGGCCAGGACGAACCGCAGGATGAGGGCAATTGCCACCCCAAGGGCTGCCACGCGGGCACCTGCCGATCCAAGGACGAGCCCAAGCGCCCCAATCGCGCAAATTGATCTGGCGCAAAGACGCGTGATGTCCCTGCGGCTTTAACGGCAGGCATGTGGCCCTATCATCCCCAACTCCTCGCCCAGCCGGTGCCGCGTTACACCAGCTATCCCACCGCTGCCGATTTCGGGGCGCTCGATGAAGGCGTGATCGAACGGGCGATTGCCGAGGCGAGCGGGGATGTCTCGCTCTACCTCCACATCTCGTTTTGCGAGAAGATTTGCTACTATTGCGGGTGCAACACCGGCGCATCGGGCAGGCGCGAGCGGGTTGAGGCCTATCTCACCGCGCTGCATCAGGAAATCGCCACGGTGGGGAGCCTTTTGCCAACTTCGGCACGGGTGCGGCGCATCGCTTTTGGCGGCGGGAGCCCCAATGCGATCGAGGCAGGCGAGCTCCTCGGCCTCGTCGA
>JBJTTE010000317.1:0-6844 GCA_046080005.1 Erythrobacter sp. | reverse complement strand
CCACGACATCGCCGGGATCATGGGCGGCGAGCATTCGGGCGTGTCGGAGGGCACGACCGACGTCCTGCTCGAAATCGCCTATTTCGATCCGGCCCGCATCGGCGCGACCGGGCGCAAGCTGGGTCTGTCCTCAGACGCGCGCACGCGGTTCGAGCGCGGGGTTGATCCGGAGTTTCTGGACGCGGGCCTCGACCTGCTGACCGGACTGATCGTCGATTTGGCAGGCGGCATCCCAAGCGAAGTTATCCGGGCCGGTGCGCCACCCTCGACCGCGAAGATGGTAGCTTTCGACTCGGGCCTGACCACGCGTCTTGGCGGAGTGGACGTGCCCGAAGCCGAGCAGCAGCGCATCCTCGAAAGCCTCGGCTTCGCGGTTGGAGGTGACTGGCAGGTGACCTGCCCACTGCGACGCCACGACATCGAAGGTCCCGCCGATCTGGTCGAGGAAGTCGTCCGCATCCACGGCCTCGACAAGGTCGCAAGCGTCGCACTTCCCCGCGCTGAGGGCGTCGCCCGCCCCACCGCCACGCCGCAGCAGAAGCTGGAGCGCGGCCTCAGGCGCGCCGCCGCAGCGAGCGGGCTGAACGAGGCGGTAACGTGGAGCTTCCTGCCCACCTGGGCGGCGGAGCACTTCTCGGATGGCAACGACACCCCCTGGGTGCTCGCCAACCCGATCAGCGAGGACATGAAGGCGATGCGCCCCTCGCTGCTACCGGGCCTGCTGATGGCGGCGAAGCGCAATGCCGACCGCGGCGCGGCCTCCTCGCGCCTGTTCGAGATCGGGCGGCGCTATTTCCGCTCTGGCAATGGCCTCAGCGACGAAAAGCCGACCCTCGGCATCGTGCTCGCGGGCGAGAAGACCGCGCGCGGCTGGCAGAGCGGCAAGGCCAAGCCCTTCGACGCCTATGACGCCAAGGCGCTCGCGCTCCAGCTGCTCGAAGCGGCGGGCGCTCCGGTTGCCAACCTGATGGTGATGGGCCCAGACTCCCTTGGGCCGGGGCCGCAGTTCCACCCCGGCCAGTCGGCCACCCTGCGGCTCGGCCCCAAAGTGGTGCTGGCACGCTTCGGGATGGTGCACCCGGCGACGCTCAAGGCCTTCGACGCCGATGGGCCGATTGCGGCGGTCGAGTTGTTCCTTGATGCCATTTCGGCCAAGAAGAATGCGGCTTTCGCACGCCCCGGCTTCACCCCGCCCGCTTTGCAGGCGGTGACGCGCGATTTCGCCTTCTTCGTTCCCACGACACTGGCATCGGGCGATCTGGTGCGCGCGGTGCAAGGTGCCGACAAGGCGTGCATCACCGGTGTGCGCGTGTTTGACGTCTTTGCGGGGCAGGGCGTGCCCGAGGGCAAGGTCTCGATCGCGCTAGAAGTCACGCTCCAGCCGGGCGAGACGACCTTCAAGGATACCGACCTCAAGGCGATTGCCGAAAAGGTGATTGCAGCGGCGGCCAAATTGGGCGGGGAGCTACGCGGATGAAGACGGCATTTGTCACCGGAGCCACCGCAGGGATCGGCCTCGTCACCGTGCGCCGCCTGGTCAAGGATGGCTGGCGCTGCGTCGCGACCGGGCGGCGGCAGGAACGGCTCGACGCGCTGGTGGCGGAGCTCGGGGCAGATAAGGTCCACGCAGTCTGCTTCGACGTGCGCGACACTGCCGCGCTTGATGCGGCGCTCGCGGGTCTGCCCGAGGATTTCCGCGCTATCGACTTGTTGGTCAACAATGCGGGCCTCGCGCAGGGGCTTTCGGCAGCGCAGAATGCCAGCCTCGATGATTGGCAGACGATGATCGACACCAACATCACCGCGATGGTGGTGCTGACCCGCAAGCTGCTGCCGGGGCTGATCGAGCGCAAGGGCGCGATCATCGCGATCGGTTCGGTCGCGGGGAGCTATGTCTATCCGGGCGGCAATGTCTATGCGGGGTCCAAGGCCTTCGCGAACCACTTCACCCTCGCTCTACGCGCCGATCTCCACGGCACCGGCGTGCGCGTCACCAGCATCGAGCCGGGGATGGTCGAGACCGAATTCACGGTGGTGCGCACCGGCAGCCAGCAGGCCTCGGACGATCTCTATCGCGGGGTCAACCCGATGACGGGCGAGGACATCGCTGACACCATCGGCTGGATCGTAAGCCTGCCGCCGCATCTCAACATCAACCGGATCGAGCTGATGCCAGTCAACCAGGACTTCGCGGGCTTCCGCGTCGCGCGCGATCCACAATAGCTGACTGCCACCCGCACGAGGCCCGCCGAAGGCGCTGGCCTGTGATCCCGCCATGCGATATTTTGCGATCACACGAACGGATCGGGGATGGAAGATGAAGCGCTGGGGTGGAATGCTGTGTGCGGGGATTGCCGCCGGGCTGATGCTGCAAGCGCCTGCGCAGGCACAAGCGCAATCCCGCTATGCTGTCACGGAGCCCAAGAAGGTCAAATCGGCCAAACAATTGCGCGATGGCGAAGGCGCGCTACAGCTTTCGATCCGCACGCAGAAACAGTTTATTGAAACGCTAATCGTCTACTTCGTCGCGGTTGATGCCGAGGGCCGCGATACTGACCGCGTGATCCGCTTTGAACGCGGCGCGGGCGTACCAATCATGGGCAGCAACATGATAGACGAAAAGCAGCTGTCCTATCGTGTGCCAGCGGGGCGCTATCGCCCGATTGCCTTCACGGTCGCCTGTGACATGATGCCCACTTCGCCAGGATTGGTGTGTGGCAGTGGCTTCGGTGCGCTCTATCCGACCGGATTCTATGCTAGCGGCGCAACAGTGTTCGAAGTGAAAGCGGGGCAATTCACACAAGGCGGCGACTGCATCGTCGAATATACCGGACCCAAGCCGCCGCGCGATCAGAGCCTGTTTGACGTAAAGGACAGCCCGGTCGATTGGGCACTGCTGTGGCGGCGGGGCGGTGGCAATGAGGCGGGATTTGAAAGTCTTCCGGCCAATCAGGCAACAGTGCCTGCGGAACTGCAATCGCGCATCACCTGCGCCGCGCGGCCGGCGGGCGTGACGCTCTATATTCCGTTCGATTGCTGATTTTTGTCGCGCGTGCCCGCAATGGACGCGGCGGGCGTGCTGCGTTAGGGCGCGCGCCATGACCTCCAACCGCCGCACCTTCGCAATCATCTCCCACCCCGACGCGGGCAAGACAACACTCACCGAGAAGCTGCTGCTGCAGGGCGGCGCGATCCATCTGGCGGGCGAGGTCAAAGCGCGCGGCGCGGCGCGGCGGGCGCGCAGTGACTGGATGAAGATCGAGCAACAGCGCGGGATCTCGGTCACATCCTCGGTGATGACCTTCGAGAAGGACGGGATCACCTTCAACCTGCTCGATACGCCGGGCCACGAGGATTTCTCCGAGGACACCTATCGCACGCTGACCGCTGTGGACTCGGCAGTGATGGTGATCGATGCGGCCAAGGGCATCGAGCCGCAGACCCGCAAGCTGTTCGAGGTCTGCCGCTTGCGCTCGGTGCCGATCATCACCTTCGTCAACAAGGTCGACCGTGAGGGCCGCGATCCCTTCGAAACGCTGGACGAGGTCGCCGACATGCTCGCGCTCGATGTCAGCCCACAAATGTGGCCAATCGGCATGGGCGGGGAGTTCGAAGGCCTGCTCGATTTTGCGACCGAGGCCGTCAGCCGCCCCGAAGGCCCAAGCCGCGAATATCTCGGCACCCGCGATACCGACGCGATCCCGGAACGCTTCGCCGACGAGATCGAGCTGGCACGCGGCGGCTATCCGGCGTTCGATATCGCGGCCTATCGGCACGGGGACCTCACCCCGGTCTATTTCGGCTCAGCACTCAAGAATTTCGGCGTCACCGAGTTGATCGACGCCATCGCGCGCTATGCCCCGCCGCCCCGCCCCCAGCCAGCCGGCGCAGAGCAGATCAGCCCGGAACGTGACGAGGTCACCGGGTTCATCTTCAAGGTGCAGGCAAATATGGACCCCAATCACCGCGACCGCATCGCCTTCATGCGGCAGGTCTCGGGCACCTTCAAACGCGGCATGAAGCTGACGCCGAGTGGCCTTGGCAAGCCGATTGCGGTGCATTCGCCGATCCTGTTCTTCGCACAGGACCGCGAGCTCGCCGATACGGCGGAAGCGGGGGACATTATCGGCATCCCCAATCACGGCACCTTGCGCGTGGGTGACACCCTGTCGGAGCGCAATCAGGTGCGCTTCACCGGCCTGCCCAACTTCGCGCCGGAAATCCTGCGCCGGGTGCAGCTGCGCGATCCGACCAAGACCAAGCAATTGCGCAAGGCGCTTGACGACCTGTCAGAAGAAGGCGTGATCCAGGTGTTCTACCCCGAGATCGGCTCGGCCCATATTGTCGGGGTGGTCGGCCAGCTCCAGCTCGAGGTGCTGATCAGCCGCCTCGAGGCGGAGTACAAGGTCGAGGCGGTGCTTGAACCCTCCCCCTTTGCCACCGCGCGCTGGCTCAAGGGCGATGCGAAAGCGCTCGATGACTTCGCCAGCTTCAACCGCGCGAACCTCGCCAAGGACCGCGATGGCGACATGGTGTTCATGGCCAAGAGCCCGTGGGACGTGACCTATCAGGTCGAGAAAAACCCCGAGCTGACCTTCTCGGCAACGAAGGAACGCTAGTCTTGCAGGCTCGCGGAGTTCACGGCATGGCAAATCCCATGCACGACACTGGCCTTACCTCGCAGACCTTCATCTCGCAGCGTCTTCGCCTCCACTATCTCGACTGGGGCGGGAGGGGTAAGCCGCCGCTTGTGCTGGTGCATGGCGGGCGCGATCATGCCCGCTCGTGGGACTGGACCGCCGAGGTGCTGCGCGAGGATTACCACGTCATCGCAATGGACCACCGCGGGCATGGCGATAGCGACTGGTCTCGGACGGGGTCTATTCGGCGAGCGACATGGTCTGTGACCTCGCCCAGCTTATCCACCAACTGGGTGTCGGCCCGGTGCGACTGGTGGCCCATTCGATGGGCGGCAATGTCGCACTGCGCTATGCAGGCGCTCTTCCGGACATGGTAAGCAAGCTGGTGGCGATTGAAGGCCTCGGCCCCTCGCCCGAATGGCGCGAGAAGCAGCGCAGCGTTCCCTATCCCGAGCGCCTCGCCGAATGGATCGAGAAGAAGCGCAAGGCCGCCGGGCGCACCCCGCGCAAATATGAGAGCATCGAGGCGGCGCTGGCCCGGATGATCGAGGAGAACGCCTATCTCACCGAGGATCAGGCGCGCCACCTGACCGTCCACGGGGTCAATCGCAACGAGGATGGTACCTATAGCTGGAAGTTCGATCCCCACCTCAATGTCTGGCAGGTCGAAGATATCGGCGACGAGTTCGTCGAGGCCCTGTGGGGCGCGATCACCTGCCCCACCCTGCTGCTCTACGGTGCGGACAGCTGGGCATCGAACCCGCAGAAGGACGGGCGCATCGCCCACTTCAAGACGGCAAGCGTGATCGAGTTCGAAAAGGCCGGCCACTGGCTACACCACGACCAGTTTGACCGCTTTATCGCCACCTTGCGCGATTTCCTCTGAGCTGCAGGAGCACGAGATGGCCGATTTCACCGATACGCTGACCGAAAAGCACATCGCCATGATCACCGCTCAGCCGGTGTTCTTTGTCGCCACGGCTGCGGCAGAAGGCCGGATCAATCTCAGTCCCAAGGGCTATGATGCCTTCCGGGTGCTGTCGCCAGCACGGGTGGCCTATCTCGATCTTGGCGGATCGGGGAACGAGACCCATGCGCACCTAGCGGCGGCGCAGGCCGATGCAGGCCGGATCACGCTGATGTTCTGCAATTTTCAGCAACCCGCGTTGATCCTGCGCATCTATGGCCGGGGTCGGGCAGTCCTGCCGCAGGACGCCGAGTGGGATGCTCTGGCGGCGCCCTTCACGCTGATGCCTGGCACCCGCCAGATTTTCGACATTGCGGTGGAGAGCGTGCAAACCTCCTGCGGCTGGGGCGTGCCTTTTATGACGCTTGAGGGCGAGCGCGACACGCTCAAGAAGGCGCACCGCCAGTCCGATCCGCAGGCATGGGAGGCCAAGATGGCCTTACGCACCCGCAGCATAGACGGCCTGCCAACCCGCGCGACGGACCGCTACATTGCCGGAGAATGACGCGAGCCAGCGGTCAAATTTGCTTAACCTTTAATCAGATGATGAAAGTTTAGGCAGGTATTTTTCCGCAGTTGCGAAGAAAATCCCCGATTCCCTAGTGTCAGCCCCGTTACACAAATATGGCACGCTTGTTGCTGTTACCTGAGCAACCGGAAATGTCCGGGGCAACAGGGGCCACAGATGAAATTCATCATTGCCATCATCAAACCGTTCAAGCTCGACACCGTGCGCGAGGCTTTGAGCGGTATTGGCATCGCCGGGATGACCGTGACCGAAGTCAAGGGCTTCGGTCGCCAGAAGGGTCAGACCGAAATCTACCGCGGTGCGGAATACTCCACCAACATGCTTCCCAAGGTGAAGCTCGAGATCGCTGCCAGCGACGATATCGCTACGCAGGTGATCGAAACCATCCAGCAGACCGCCAACACGGGTGCGATCGGCGACGGCAAGATCTTCGTGCTTGATCTCGCTTCCGTCACCCGGATCCGCACCGGCGAGTCTGGCGAAACCGCGCTTTAAGGGGGCCAAGTCGATGAAGCGAATTCTCTCCAACACCGCGATGCTGGCGACCGGGGCGGCGCTACTCGCCGGGCCGGCGTTTGCCGCGCCTGCGGCGGAGGCTGCTGCCGCGGCCGCTCCCGCTGTTTTCACGCCCACCGCCGAGATGGTCGACAAGGGCGATGTGGCCTGGATGATGGTCTCGACTGCCCTTGTGCTCATGATGAGTGTGCC
>JBJTTE010000316.1:0-2657 GCA_046080005.1 Erythrobacter sp. | reverse complement strand
GGCCGGGCCTTGCGCGGCGAGGTCAATGAAGCGGTCCAGACGGGGCTCAAGGCCAATGGCGAACTGGGTCCCGGAGCGATGAAACTTGAGGTGCTCTCACGGATCAATCTGACGCGCGAGGAACTGCGCTATGCGAGGAGCTATGCCCCCGGCACGGTGCTCGAGGTTGACCGCCGGCAACGGGGGCAGGGGCTCCAGAAGGGGAGCTATACAGTGGTGGCAATCGATCTCTCCCGCGAGCGTGTGACCCTGCAGAACGAGCACGGCCGGCAATTCGAGTTCCGTCCCGGTCAGCTCCGTCCTCAAGGTCAGCAGGATCCGGTGAAGCTCTACGACCGCCGCGAGATCGAGATCCATGACGGCGACCGCATCCGCTGGACGGCGACCGATCACAGGCGCGGCCTGCTCAATGCCGATCAGGCGCGGATCATTTCGGTCGACGCCAAAGGCGTGTCGCTTGCGACCTCGGTCGGCGTGCTGCACCGCCTTGCGCCAGACGATCCGATGCTGAAGCGGCTCGATCTGGCCTATGCGCTCAACGCGCACATGGCCCAGGGCCTGACCTCGGATCGCGGTATCGCGGTGATGGACAGCCGTGAGAAGAACCTGGCCAACCAGCAGACCTTTCTCGTGACCATCACCCGGTTGCGGGACCGTCTGACCCTGTTCGTCGACAATCCCGGCAAGCTAGAGGCTGCAGTCGAGAACAATCCTGGCATGAGACTCTCGGCGCTTGAGACGGTCGACCTTCTGCGGAATGCAGCTGCCACTGGCACGGAGAAGGGGAGGGCGCCCGAAGCGGAACGCAAGGCACCCGAACTCGACCACTCGATCTCCAAGAAGTTCGACATGGGGCTGTAGCGTGTTCTTGTCCTTTCACGCCTGCCCTCAGCGGCAGGCCGGACCTTTCCAGTATCGGTCCCAGCGTAGCACCGTGCGGGTGCGGATCATCGCGCAGGACAGGTCGGCGCCGCTCGGCAACCGGCACCAGGCTGCCGTGCGATTGCCTTCGCCAGGCCCTTCAGAGCGGCATGTCAATTTAGGCCCCTGGACCAGAACATGTCCGATCGCTGAGGTGCCGCGCGCACCACCCAAGATCTGCACGAGCGCGTCGCGTGCCTGGATCCCGGAGCTGCGGGGACATGGATGATGAGCGCGGCAGGTGCCGTCCATCTCTCGCGCAGCAATGCCAGCCATGCGCAGGCGAGGGCCTTCCGCACACCAGACAGGCCCATCGCCGTCCCACACGCGGGTCGGGGTACAGGTGAAGGTTTGGCCCGCGGCAATCACGGATGCGGCCATCAGGCTAAGCATGTCGATGCATCCTCAGCGCAGCGTCCGGCCGAACCAGAGCACCCGGCCGACGATGTTGAGCATGCGCTTTTCGAGGCCGCGCCAGCTGGGGTAGGTGGGGTTGTCGCTCAGGACGGATACCCGCTTGCCCTGCGGCTCGATCGCGATCCGTTTGACGCTCAGCATGTCGTCCATGCGCAGCACGTAGATCCCGTCGCGCAGCCTTGCCTGACCGTCACCCAAATCGACCATGACCTCATCGCCATCGTGCAAGGTCGGCTCCATTGAGTCCCCGAGGACTCCGATGATCGAAAGGTTGGAGGCCTTGCTGGCTGTGAGCCGGCGCAGCCATTTCTCGTCGAACCCGAATTGCGCAGAATTGCCCTCTGACCCTGCGAGCGCACCATATCCGGCTGATGCTTCCACATCTAGGATGGGAATGTGCACGAGGTCGGGATCAGGACTTGAGCGGCGCGCCGGGCCGCCGAGCACCTTTTCGTCCACCCCGAAGAAGCGGGCGAGGACCGAGCGATCCTGGTCATCGAGCTGTTTCGGGCTGCCGCGGCGAATGTACTGCTGGATGTAGGCGGCATTGCGCCCGAGCAGGCGCGAGATCTCGGAATAATTGCAGCCGCGCTTCTGGATCAGTTCGTCCAGCGCTCGTCGTGCATCGTCCATGCTGCGGCTCCTCCTACCTTGCTCTAGGAAGCGCCATCCTAGAATCTAGGAAAGCCCCTATTGAGAACATAGAAGGAACGCAAGCGATTTAACAGGCGTAGGAGAAGCGGTGCGCGAGCGGTCGAAAGCGGCATCGTCCGCATGCCTATCGGGAGAAAAATCTCGCTTCGGCGTTCTAAAAGCGGAGGGTTCTGAGACGGAAAACGTCTTGCACGATTGCTTCATCGAATCAGTTACTTGTGCACTTGCCGTTTCGGCTCGGCTTGAAGCCCCCGCACATTTCTGCGCCTCCTTGGCATCAGAGACCCAGGCTGGCTCAGGAAGGAGGGTTCAATGCCCGAAAACGTCTCAATGATCGGCTACACCCGCGTATCCAAGGCCGATGGCAGTCAGGTCCATCACCTGCAGCACGATGCGCTGATCGCTGCAGGCGTCGATCCCAAGCGGATATATCGAGACAGCATCTCGGGTGCTCGCGACAGCAGGCCGGGGCTGGATGCATGCCTCGCCGCATTGGCGCCCGGGGACACGCTGGTGATCAGGAAGCTCGACCGGCTCGGTCGGAGCCTTCGCCATCTGGTCAACACGGTCGGCGAGCTGACCGCCCGTGGGATCGGTCTGAAGGTTCTCACTGGCGAGGGGGCGATGATCGACACCACCACAGCCAGCGGTCGCCTGATGTTCGG
>JBJTTE010000315.1:0-9083 GCA_046080005.1 Erythrobacter sp. | reverse complement strand
CGAAGCACGGGCGGATCGCGGGCAGCGAGCTGGTGATTCTCGGGCTCGGCAGGCTCGGTGGCGGAGCGCTGACCCACGCATCAGACCTCGATATCGTCTATCTCTTCACAGGCGACTTCGCGGCGCAATCCGATGGCCCGCGCCCGCTCGGAGCGACCACCTACTATAACCGTCTTGCCAGCCGCGTAAGCGCCGCGCTGTCGGTGCCGACTGCGCAGGGCGCCCTGTACGACGTCGATACGCGGCTGAGGCCACAGGGCACGCAAGGGCCATTGGCAGTAAGCTGCACAGCTTTCGGCAAGTATCAGCGTGAAGCAGCGTGGACCTGGGAGCATATGGCGCTCACCCGAGCGCGGGTGCTCTATGGTTCCGAGCGGGCCAAGGCAGAGCTTGAAGCGGTGCTGTCTGAAGTGCTCCATGCGTCCCGCGACCGCGGCACACTGCGTGAAGCTGTGCTCCAGATGCGCGCCGAGATGGCGCGCCACAAGCAGCCGGGTGGTCCGATCGATGCCAAGCTTGCGCGTGGGGGCCTCGTAGATATCGAGTTCCTCGTCCACTATCTGCAATTGCGCGGGCAGACATCGGATGGACAATCGCTCGCGCAGGCCTTCCCGCAAGCATTCGACCCTGATCTGAGCGTAGCGCTCGGCGGTCTGGTGGCGGCAGGCCTTGTGCCCGCCGACTTGGCCCAGCCCCATGCGCTGATGAGCCGGATGCTGATCGCCGGACGCCTGCTAGCCCCCGACGGGCGCGAGCCTCCGCCATCCGGTGCACGGGCTCTTGCACAGGCCTGTGGCCACGCCAGTTATGGTGCGCTGCAGGAGAGCTTTGCTTCCGCGCGGCGCGGAGTTGCGGACGTCTGGAAACAAATCTTGGGCAAGGACATTCTCAAGAAGGAACAGGAGACCCGATCATGACCACCTTTCCCGGCGTTGGCGACGCCATGCCCGACATCGCGATGGAAACCCCCGAAGGCGGCAGCGTGAGTCCCAGGGATTTTGCCGGCTCCAAGCTGGTCATTTTCTTCTATCCGAAGGATGACACGCCCGGCTGCACCACCGAAAACAAGGATTTCTCGGCGCTGAAGGGCGAGTTCGAGGCAGCGGGGACACAGCTGCTCGGCGTGAGCAAGGACCCGGCCAAGAAGCACGCAAAGTTCATCGCCAAGCATGGCCTCACCGCCCCTTTGGCGACCGATTCGGAAGAAGGCGGGCTGTCCGATGCGCTCGGCGTTTGGGCGGAAAAGCAGATGTACGGCAAAAGCTATATGGGGATGGTGCGCGCTACCTATCTGGTCGGCTCAGATGGAAAGATCGCGCAGATCTGGGACAAGGTAAAGGTCGCAGGACATGCCGAAGAGGTGCTCGCAGCGGCCAAGGCGCTGTAACATAGCATCATGCTGTCCGTAGCTCGCGCCATTCGCGAAGCGCTGCTTACGGCTGAGCCCCGAGCAAAGTGCTTCGCCACTCGCCGTGTCGCGCGGCGCTGGCGGCGGGGCGAGTTGGCGTGGGATTTCGACGTTCCGATGCCGGATCAGCCAGCCTGGCCCGATGCGCCTGAATTACTTCCGCCGAATCGGATGCCCAAGCGCGGCAAGGGCGGCTCTGAACGGGCAAGGATCGCCCTATGGCACAGCCTTGCGCATATCGAGTTCGTTGCGATCGACCTCGCGCTCGATATGGCAGGGCGATTCGGGGCGGAGATGGGCAAGGACTTCGTTGGTGATTTCCTTGATGTAGCGGCGGACGAAGCCATGCACTTCGCGCTGCTTGCGCGAAAACTCGAGGCGCTTGGCAGCCACTACGGCGCACTTCCAGCGCATGCTGGCCTGTGGGAAGCAGCCCATGCAACACGCGGCGATGTCGCGGCGCGGCTCGCTGTGGTGCCGATGGTGCTTGAAGCACGCGGGCTCGACGTGACACCCCCAACGCTCGAAAGGGTTGCGGCCAGCGGCGACAAAGGGGGCGAAAAAATTCTTGCGCGGATACTTGACGACGAAATTCGCCACGTCGCGGCAGGCACCAAGCACTTTTTGCGCTGTGCCGAAATGGCGCAACAAGAGCCCGAAACCTTGTGGCAGAATCTCGTAAAACGGCACTTTCGGGGCCACGTTAAGCCGCCGTTCAACGACTCAGCCCGTCTCGCAGCCGGTTTGTCGCGCAGTTTCTATGCAGCGATTGCCTCTTAACGACTCACCTGGATAACGAAGCTGCAACCAAGGCGCGCATGAGACGGGCCGGCACAAGACATCGGCGCAAAAGCCGCAATCGGGAACCGGGCCGCATATGAAATTTGCCTTTCGCCAACTGCTGAAATTCGCTGCAACCGCATGTGCAGCTGTTCTGGTTTCGGCAGCCACGCCAGCATTTGCCAATTCCGCAAACTCTGCCGCTGCCGCCGCTGTCGATGTGGGTGAGCCGCTGCAGGACGCTCAGGGCGAGACGGTTGATGACGGCGATGCCCGATTCAAGGCGCTGTTTGCCAGCTGGACTGCAATTGAACGCACGACGCCCAGCGTGGGTACAGGTCAGGACGTTACCGCCTATTCGTCGCCGGTGCCGGTCCGCGGCATTTCAGTGCCGTCACGCACTCCGGTCGAAGGCGCTCGGATGACAAGTGGTTTTGGTCTGCGGGCTCACCCGGTGCTTGGTGGCCTGCGCCGCCATGAAGGCATCGACCTTGCTGCACCGACTGGCACGCCGGTCTATGCCACGGCTGACGGTGTGGTCGGACACGCCGATTGGTACTCCAGCTACGGCCTCTTTATCAGCATCAATCACGGCGCTTCGATGGAAACGCGTTACGGTCATCTGTCGCGGCTGGCTGTGACCGCGGGTGATAATGTGAAGAAGGGCGAGCTTATTGGCTATGTCGGATCGACTGGCCGTTCGACTGGTCCGCACCTTCATTATGAAGTTCGCATTGAGGGTATTGCAGTCAATCCAATTCCGTATATGGAAGAGGGTGAAGCGATCTTGGCTTACGCTCGCCATGCCCGATTGAGTGGCCGCGGCGGCCCGTAACGATCAGGTCTGACGTTTCACGAGATTGCTCGCTGTAAGCGAGCCGGACATTGGAGAGGGTGTCCGAACATGGGCGGCGGGTTATCCCGCCGCCTTTTTTCTTGCCCGCCCCGCAAAATCGACGCGCCGCCGATAAGTATCATTTCTCATACCTTTATTGCTTGCTCGCGTTTCCGCGCCCGTTAGATTTTCGCTCACGAGAGAACATCGGTCGCCCACGAGGCGTGGAGCGCTGCTGGGAGAGAGTTCATGTCAATGCACCCGATCGCGCATGCCGCGAAACGCCCCGATCATCCCGCTGTCATCATGACCGGATCGGGCAAGCAGATCAGCTATGGCGAAATGGACGAAGAATCCAATCAGTTCGCAGGCCTTCTGCGCAGTCTTGGGGTTGGGGCAGGCGAAGCCTTTGCCGTCTTGCTGGAAAACCGGATTGAGTATTTCACCTTGATCTGGGGCTCTCAGCGCGCTGGCACGATGCTGGTGCCACTGTCCTCGCGGCTGACCGCACCCGAAGCCGCCTACATTATCCGCGACGCACAGGCCAAGCTTCTGATCACCTCGGGTCAGTTCGCCGGTGTGCTGGATGCTATCCGAGCCGAGTGCCCGGGCCTGAAGGTGCTGGTGATGGATGCCGGCGGTGCCGAAGACTTCGCCGCTGCCCTGGCTGCGCAGCCGACCACCCCGATCCCCGATCAAAGCGCCGGGATCGTGATGCTCTATTCCTCCGGCACCACCGGGCGGCCCAAAGGCATTCGTCCCGCGCCGCCCGAAGATCCCGATCCTATGGCGCTTGTGCCGCTTGTCGGACTTGCGACGATGGGCACCGGGATGCCGGCTGATGGCTCGATGATCTATCTTTCCCCCGCGCCGCTTTACCATGCTGCGCCGATTGGCTGGTGCTCGGTTGTGCACCGTGTCGGGGGAACGGTCGTGATGATGGAAAAGTTCGACCCTGAGGAAGCGCTGAGGGCCATCGAGCGCTACAAGGTTACCGATAGTCAGTGGGTGCCGACCCATTTCGTGCGCTTCCTGAAGCTCGATCCCGAAGTGCGGACCCGCTACGATCTGTCCAGCCACAAGCGCGCGCTCCACGCTGCCGCACCCTGCCCGGTGCCGATCAAGCGCGAGATGATCGAATGGTGGGGGCTGATCGTGAACGAATATTACGCCGGCAGCGAAATGATCGGGATGACGCTGGTGAAGTCGGAACACTGGCTCGCCAAACCCGGCACAGTGGGCGTGGCTTTGCACGGCAAGGTGCATGTTTGCGGGCCTGAAGGCGAAGAGCTCGGGCCGGACGAGGACGGGCTGATCTTCTTCGAGAACATCAACCTGCCAACCTATCACAATGACCCGACCAAAACCGCTGAAGCGATGCACCCCAAGGGCTGGATGACACTGGGCGATATTGGCCATCTCGACAGCGACGGGTTCCTGTTCCTGACCGACCGAAAGAGCCACATGATCATCTCGGGCGGGGTCAACATCTATCCGCAGGAAATCGAAAACCTGCTGGTGACACATCCCAAGGTGATGGACGCAGCGGTGATTGGGGCGCCCTGTCCTGATCTTGGCGAAAAGGTCGTGGCCGTGGTTCAGCCGCGCGATATGGCTGATGCCGGGCCAGCGCTGGAGGCGGAGCTGCGCGATTTCCTCGCCCCCAACCTCTCCAAGATCAAGATGCCCAAGCTGTTCGACTTCCGCCCCGATCTCCCGCGCGAGGCCAATGGCAAGCTCTACAAGCGTGAATTGCGCGACGAATATGTGGCCAAGGCGAAAGACATCGCGGCATGAGCGGCGAGGCAGTTCTTTCAGGCGATATTTCTCGCAAAGTCATCGACCCCCAAGGCTATGCACAGTGGGATGGGTTGCTCGACACCTTCGACAACATCCGCGCGACCACACCGGTCGCGAAGGTCCAGCCCGATACGCCGGGGCTGTTTGACCCCTTCTGGCTGGTCACCCGCTATGACGACGTGATGCGGATTTCGAAGGACAACGCCGGTTTCCTCAACAATCCGAGGCCGGTCGTGTTCAGCTTCAACCAGGCGATCGAATTCAGCCGCGCGGCGACCGGATCGAACATGCTGGTCGATTCGCTCGTGGTGTTCGATGCGCCGATCCACCCCAAATATCACAAGCTGACGCAAGACTGGTTCATGCCCCGCAATCTCGCCAAGCTTGAGAGCGAGTTGCGCACGCTCGCAGCGCAGACAGTTGATCGGCTGATCGCGGCTGGTCCGGAAGTGGACTTCGTCAAGGAGGTCTCGGGCCCCTACCCCTTGCGCGTGGTGATGCAGATCCTCGGGGTCCCGCCCGAGGACGAGTTCCGGATGCAGATGCTCACGCAGCAATTGTTCGGCGGGCAGGACAAGGATCTCTCGGGCTCGGGCATGGCGAATATGACACCCGAGCAGGTGGTGCAGATTGTCGCCGGAGCGGTAAAGACCTTTGAGGACTACTTTGCCGGGATCGCCGAGGACCGCCGCAAGCACCCGACCGACGATGTCGCGAGTGTCATCGCCAATGCGCTGGTTGATGGCCAGCCGCTCCCGCCGCGCGACATGGCAGGCTATTCCATCATTGTCGCCACCGCCGGACATGACACGACGAGCGCCAGCACGGCAGGCGCCATGCAAGCGCTGGCAAACGATCCCGAACAATATGCCAGGGTCCGTGCCGACCGTTCGCTGCTCCCAGGCATCGTCGAAGAAGCGATCCGCTGGACCAGCCCGGTCCAGCACTTCATGCGCACGGCAGCCGAGGATTGCGAGCTTGGCGGACAGCAAGTGAAGAAGGGCGACTGGCTGATGATCAATTACGTGGCTGCCAACCACGACCCCGCGCAGTTCCCCGATCCGCGCCGGTTTGACGCGGCCCGCTCACCCAACCGTCACTTGGCCTTCGGGGCCGGAGCGCACCAGTGCCTTGGCCTGCACGTGGCGCGGCTGGAGATGAAGATCCTGTTCGAGGCGATCCTCGATCGTGTGGCGGCGGTAGAACCCGCTGGCGAGGCCAAGCGGGCAAGCAGCACCTTTGTGGGCGGACTGAAAACCCTGCCACTCAGAGTGACGCCCGCTTAGAATCGAGCAACAGCTGTCCGATTCCGCTTTGGGATACGAGGCCTTTGCCCTAGCTTGGCGCCTATGGGATTTGATATTCGCCTAGCCTGTACGGGGCTGGCGGCATGAGCATTTTTGCCGACCACAACCTGCCGTTTCTGATCGCTTTTGGCGCACTCGCGGTCGTTGCCCTTTTGCAGCTTATCGGTGTTGCCGAGCTCTTTGATGGTATGGGCGATGGGGATGTGTCGCCAGGCCTTGATGCCGGCGGGATAGGGGAAGCGCTGTCCTCGCTGCTCGGCTTTGGGCGCGTACCGCTAATGGTGTGGCTGACATGCCTGCTGTTCACCTTTGGTGCGATCGGGCTGATCGGGCAATCCGTGCTGACTAACGCTCTGGGGGCACCGTTACCGGCCGGGCTTGCCATGCTGATGGCTGCCGGTGTGGCACTCCCGTTTAACGGACTGACCATTCGTCCGCTGGCCGCAATCATGCCGCAGGACGAGACCACAGCTGTCCCGCTCGATGCCCTTGTGCGTCGCGACGCAGAAATTCAAATCGGCACCGCTCGCGCCGGATCCCCCGCGCGGGCTAAGGTGCTCGACACCCACGGGCAGGCCCATTTCGTCATGGTTGAACCGCATGACGCGTCAACCGAATTGCTGACGGGAGACACTGTCTTGCTTATCCGCCGCGAGGGCGAGACCTTCTACGGCATCCATTATGAGAGCCCACTTCTGGGCCTCGAAAGCTAAGGGGAACGCGTATGGATCTCGTCACCATCGGTGTTGTCGGGGGAGGCGGGTTCCTCGTCCTCGTGATCTTCATCATCTTCCTGACGACACTTTATTGCCGTGCGTCAAAAGAAACCGCCTTTGTACGCACCGGCGTCGGTGGCGAGAAGGTCGTGATGAACGGTGGAGCCCTCGTGCTGCCCGTGTTTCACGAGACCATGCCGGTCAACATGAATACTCTGGTGCTCAGCGTGGTGCGGCGTGACACTGAGGCGCTGATTACGCTCGACCGGCTCCGGATCGATGTGAAAGCGGAGTTCTACGTCCGCGTCCGGCCCGATGCGACCGCAATCGCGATGGCGGCCCAGACGCTCGGCCAGCGCACGATGCAGCCCGAGCTCCTCAAGGACCTTGTTGAAGGCAAGTTCGTCGACGCACTCCGCTCGGTCGCGGCAGGAATGACGATGAACGAGTTGCACGAGCAGCGCGCCGACTTCGTGCAGAAGGTACAGCAGGTCTCCTCGAACGATCTGGCGATGAACGGTCTGGAGCTGGAGTCAGTATCGCTGACGGGCCTCGACCAGACCAGCATCGAGCACTTCAACGCCAACAACGCTTTCGATGCTGAGGGTCTGACCAAGCTGACCGAACAGATCGAAGCCCGCAAGAAGCTGCGCAATGATATCGAGCAGGACACTCGGGTCCAGATCGAAACCAAGAACCTCGAAGCCGACAAGAAGAGCTTTGAGATCGCGCGAGATCAGGAATATGCGCGGCTTGAACAGGAGCGCGAAGTCGAGGTCCGGCGCGCGGCGCAAGTCGCGGAAATCGCCCGCGAACAGGCAGAGCGCAACCGTGAGGCGGAAGCCGCGCGGATTGAAGCCAAGAAGCAGGTCGATGCGCAGCAGATTGAGGCTGATCGCCTCGTTGAAGAAGCGCGTATCGATCAACAGCGCGCGCTCGAGATCGCCCGGCAAGAACAGCAGATCGCGGTGCAGAATAAGTCCCGTGAGGAAAGCCAGGCCAATGCGCAGGCAGACGATGCGCGCGCAGACCGTTGAAGCCGAAGAACGCGTCACCACCGCCCGAGAAAGCGAGATTGCCGAGCGGCAAAAGAAGATCGAGCTGATCGAGGCTGCCAAGCAAGCAGAGCGGGATGCTATCGGGGTGAAGGTACAGGCCGAAGCGGAGAAAGACGCTGCCACGAACCGCGCCGAAGCGCTCAAGGTGGAAGCCCAAGGCGAAGCCGAGGCGGAAAAACTGCGCGCCGACGCCGCACGGGTTCGTTTTGAGGTCGAAGCAGCTGGTCAGCGTGCGATCAACGAGGCGGCCAATATTCTGTCTATGGAGCAGGTCAGCCTGCAGACCAAGATGGCGCTGCTCAAGGTGCTGCCCGAGGTTATCCGCGAAAGCGCCAAGCCGATGGAAGCCATCGATTCGATCAAGATCGTGCAGGTTGACGGGCTCACGAATAGTGGGCGTGCGGCGAACGACGCAGGCGGCTTTAGCGGCGGAGCGGGTGGCGGTTCAGGCAACCTCGCCAGCGATGCGGTCGCAGCTGCACTCGCTTACCGGGCGCAGGCTCCGGTGCTCGACGGACTGATGAAGGAGTTGGGCCTTGACGGCTCCTCGCTTTCTGGCCTGGTCAAGGGCGCAGCGGAAGCAGAGGAACAGGCCATCGCGATAGCGCCGGCCAAACCGGCCAAGCGCGCCAAGTCGCAAGATAATGATGCTGGCGGCCTACCAGCCGACGAAGCGGCGGAATAGCGACGATCTGGCCCCTCAGCCCCTGAGCTTGGCGAAGAATCGACCTAATCTTGAGGACATGGGCCACATGTGAAAATGTGGCCCTTCGACACCCGCTGGAGGCAGGAAAACGCTCTGAAATCCTATTTCAGCAGATCAAGCGCAATCGCCCGCACTTTAGCGCCCATGTCAGGGCGGGCCAGCGCAATCGCCAGCGTTGCCTCGACAAAGCCGACCTTGCTGCCGCAATCATAACGTGCGCCATCAAACGTCACGGCGTGGAACGGCTGAGTGCCGATCATCTTGGCCATCGCGTCGGTCAGCTGGATCTCTCCGCCAGCGCCCTTGCCCTGGTTCTCGAGCACACGCATCACTTCTGGCTGGAGGATATACCGGCCTGACACGATCTTGTTCGAAGGGGCTTCGGCCACGGGCGGCTTTTCGACCAGACCCTTGACCTCGGTCAGGGCGCCGCGCGTCGCGCCAGGGTCGATCACGCAATAGGACGAGACCTG
>JBJTTE010000314.1:0-6282 GCA_046080005.1 Erythrobacter sp. | reverse complement strand
TCGTGGAAGACTATGGGCGACATTCAACAGGGGCCCAAAGCCTGAAATGGAGGGGCCGTTCCGAAAGGCCGCGATAGAGACGATTATGAAGAGGTGGCCTGAAGCGAATGCTCTGCCAATTCTGCCTAGCGGGAGCCTTCCGCTGCCACGCGATCTCGTTATGACGGATCAAGGCTACCGGATCGTTCGATCACGAGCTGATGCTTACAACCTTCCGGCTGATTCCGGTTTGCTGGCCGACTGACGCTCGCAATGTCCGCTTCGGGGTCGCTTGCCGAACGGCGGCTTTTTTCTAGAAGCGAGGCAGAGCCGCCATACCGCCTACCCCACTTGCCCCCGGTGCAGCAGCTTGTGGTCCGCCAGCACCAGCGCCATCATCGCTTCGACCACCGGCGTGCCGCGGATACCGACGCAGGGGTCGTGGCGGCCCTTGGTGACGACTTCCACCGCCTCGCCCGCGCTGTTGATCGATTCCACCGGGGTGAGGATTGAACTCGTCGGCTTGAATGCCACCCGGCACACCACCGGTTGCCCGGTCGAAATGCCGCCCGCTGTGCCGCCAGCATGGTTGGCGAGATAGATCGGCTTGCCATCGGGGCCCGGGCGCATCCGGTCGGCGTTCTCCTCGCCGGTGAGGCGCGCGGCCTCGAAGCCGTCGCCGATTTCGACGCCCTCGACCGCATTGATGCTCATCATCGCGGCCGCCAGATCGCTGTCGAGCTTGGCATAGATCGGGGCGCCCCAGCCGGCGGGGACGCCTTCCGCGACGCATTCGACAATCGCGCCCAATGATGACCCGGCCTTGCGCGCGGTATCGACCTTTTCTTCCCAGCGCGTGGCAGCAGCAGCGTCGGGGCAGAAGAACGGGTTGTTGCCGATCTCGCTGTAATCAATCGCCGCCGGATCGATCCGGTCGCCGCCCAATTCGCACACGTAAGCGGTGATGCTGACTTCGGGGATGACAAGCCGCGCCACCGCGCCCGCCGCCACTCGCGCCGCCGTCTCGCGCGCCGAGGAACGTCCGCCGCCGCGATAATCGCGGATGCCATACTTGGCGTCATAGGCGTAATCGGCATGGCCCGGGCGGTAGCGCTGGGCGATCTCGCTGTAGTCTTTCGAGCGCTGATCGGTGTTCTCGATCATCAGGCTGATCGGCGTGCCGGTGGTCTTGCCCTCGAAGGTGCCGCTGAGGATGCGCACGATGTCATCCTCGCGCCGCTGGGTGGTGAAGCGGCTGGTCCCCGGCTTGCGCGCGTCGAGAAAGGGCTGGATGAAGTCCTCGGAAATCGCGAGCCCCGGCGGGCACCCGTCGACAACCGCGCCCAATGCGGGCCCGTGGCTCTCTCCCCAGGTGGTGAAGCGCAGCACGCGCCCGAAGGTGTTCCAGCTCATGAAAGCGCCATCTGGCGCAAGTGTGGGCATCTGTCCACAAGGGCTGGACGCCGTTTTCGGCTTGGGCCAAGAACAAACCATGATCGCCAAACTCTCAGGCAGGCTCGATGCGACCGGCGAGGACTGGGCGGTGGTCGATGTCGGCGGGGTGGGCTACCTTGTGCTGTGTTCGAGCCGCACCCTCGCCGCGCTGGGCGAGGTCGGGGAGGCCTGCACCGTCCACACCGAATTGCAGGTGAGCGAGAACGATATGCGCCTGTTGGGGTTCGCCGATCAGGCCGAGCGCGACTGGTTCCGGCTGCTGACCGGCGTGCAAGGCGTGGGGAGCAAGGTCGGCCTCGCGATCCTCTCCGCGCTTTCGACTGGCGAACTGCGCGACGCCTGCGGCAAGGACGACGCGGCGATGGTGGCGCGGTCGCAGGGCGTGGGGCCGAAGCTGGCGAGCCGGATCGTCAACGAGCTGAAGGACAAGGCGGGCGGGATGCCCGGAGGCTCGGGCGGGTTTGCGCCGAGTGCCACCGCCGCCCCCGCAGGCGGCAAGGGCGCGGACGCGGCAAGCGCGCTGGAGAACCTCGGCTTCAAGCCTGCGGTGGCGGCGCAGGCGGTGGCGCGGGCATTGGAAGAACTGGGCGAGGGTGCCAGCGAGGGCGACCTGATCCGCGTGGCATTGAAGAAGGCCGCGGGGTGATGGACGTCTTTGGTATCAAACCGTTCAGGCCGATTTTGGGCATCATTACTGGCCTGCTCGCTGTGCCAGTTTCGGCGCAAACCGGACAGTTCGATCTCATTTGTGGCTACGGAGATCGCGAGATGCTGCGGGCCGGAAAAATCACTCGGACTCATGCGCGTCCCGAACATTTGCAGATCGACCTCGCCGCGGGGCGCTGGTGCGATAGCAATTGCGGAGCCTCGAGCACGGATGGTCTTCATGACGCGGGCGCGGATCCTATCGTTCTCAAGCTCGAGACAGGCGTGGCTCTTGAGGGATCACCTAACCAGACTAGTTACACTAGGCGCGTGACCTATGATCGCGCCACCGGCGTTCTTACAAGGGTCGATGAGTCCCGTTGGAAAGAAGGCGGCCTGTCGATAACAACCGATATCAATCAGTGCGAGGAACGTTCCTTCAGCGGTTTTGTCTGGTCGAAGTTCAGGCCAGCGCGGCTGCGCAATGAGATGCGTATAACGCGCGAGCTTAATGAGACCGACGCTGGCAGAGCGATCATGGCGTTGGTTCCGTCAGGAACTACCCCTGTCATTGTTCGGGTGCAGGTGGACAAGGAAGGGCGGCCAAAGCACTGTGCGGCGAGCGCGCCTTCACCTATGCCAGAGCTTGAGGCTGCTGTTTGTACATACTTGACCGGACCATCCGTCACTTTCGATCCGGCGCTCAATCCTTCAGGTGAGCCTATTGATGGCGAGTATCGCCAGACCGTGACGTTCGCAGGCTGATGACTGACCCCCTCCACACCCCCACCCGTCAGCCCGGCGACCCGGACGCGGCGCTGCGTCCGCGGCGGCTCGCCGAATTCGTCGGGCAGGAGGCGGCCAAGGGCAACCTTGCCGTCTTCATCGCCGCTGCTCGTGCAAGAGGCGAGGCGATGGACCATACCTTGTTCTTCGGTCCCCCTGGCCTCGGCAAGACCACGCTTGCGCAGATCATCGCGGGCGAGCTGGGCGTCGGCTTCCGCGCTACCTCCGGCCCCGTGATCGCCAAGGCGGGCGACCTCGCCGCGCTGCTCACCAATCTGGAGCCGCATGACGTGCTGTTCATCGACGAGATCCACCGCCTCTCGCCCGTGGTCGAGGAGGTGCTCTATCCGGCTATGGAAGACCGCGCGCTTGATCTGATCATTGGTGAGGGGCCATCGGCGCGCTCAGTGCGGATCGACCTGCCGCCCTTCACGCTGATCGGAGCGACCACGCGGCAGGGCCTGCTGACCACGCCGCTGCGTGATCGTTTCGGCATTCCCGTCCGCCTCAACTTCTACACCCATGACGAGCTTGACCGCGTCATCACCCGCGCGGCGGGGCTGATGGGCCTGGCGATTGAACCCGATGGCGCGCGCGAGATTGCCCGCCGCAGTCGCGGGACTCCGCGAGTCGCGGGGCGTTTGCTGCGGCGCGTGCGCGACTTTGCCGATGTCGCCGGCAGTCCTTCCGTCACCCGCGCCGTGGCAGACGAGGCGCTCACCCGGCTCGAGATCGACCGGCTCGGGCTTGACCTGATGGACCGCCGCTATCTCACCATGATCGCCACCACCTATAAGGGCGGACCGGTCGGGATCGAGACCCTCGCAGCGGGCCTCGCCGAGCCGCGCGACACCGTGGAAGAGGTGGTCGAGCCCTATCTGATCCAGCTGGGACTGGTGGCTCGCACCGCGCGCGGGCGGATGCTCAATGATGCGGGCTGGGCGCACCTAGAGATGATTCCCCCCAAAGAATCGCCGCCCGCCCAGTCAGGCCTGTTCGAGGACTGAAACCGGAGGGCTGCCTTAACCTTTGGGCTAACCCACCCGTTTTTTCGGTGCCAGTTCGGGACATCGCCTCTGAAAACCACCCATGTCGGCAGGATTTCTGCGGCTTCAGGGCCGCGATGTTGGGTTAACCCGATTGCCCCTGCGGCTCTTCTGACATCAATAGAAGGCTGGATATGGAGGATCGTGCGGTTCGTCGCACCCCTCCTTAGGTAGACAGGGTATACGAGTATGTCGCTCAAGTTGGCCATCGCAAAGCTCTCCGCCGCTGCGGCAGGTGTTGTATTGTTGCAAGGCGGCGCGGTGCGCATGGCCGAGCCGATGAACACCGACGCACCGAAGTTTTCGAGCAATATCGACGGCAAACTGGTGCAGGGCGATCCGGTTACGGGCGCGCGCTATGTGAAGGGTGCACAGCGCATCATTCCCAATGTCGAGCAGCGCCAACGCCGGATTGTCGAGCGCACTGTTGAATGCCAGCCGATCGGTCCGGGCGGAAACCTCGCGACGGCAAGCGTGCCCGCCGGGGCAACGCAGGCCTATATCGACGCGACCGAATGTCCGCCGATCGCGCAGGTCGCCTATATGCCGGCACCGCTTCCGCCGCTTCCGCCGATTTCGGGCGGCGGTGGGCCGGTTGGCTTTAACAACTTTGGCGGCGGCTTTGGCGGCGGGCTTGGCGGCGGCTTCTTCGGCGGCTTCTTCGGCGGCGGCGGCAGCGGAGGCGGTTCCACCGGTCAGGTTTCGACCACGACTACGACGACGAGTGGTGGTTCTGGGGGCTCCGGTGGGTCAGGGGGCTCCGGCGGTTCTGGTGGCTCGGGCGGTTCTGGCGGCTCGGGTGGTTCTGGCGGCTCGGGTGGTTCGTCCACTTCGACCGGCGGCTCGGGTGGTTCGGGCGGTTCGGGTGGCTCATCTACCACTTCCGGCGGCACAAGCGGCACCACGGGCGGCTCTAACGGAAGTACAACCACGACCACAACGACCACGACGTCGGGCAACGTTTCGAGCACGTCTTCGACTTCAGGCAATGTTTCCAGCTCGGGTAATGTTTCGAGCTCGGGGAATGTATCGAGCACGTCCACGACATCGGGTAACGTGTCGAGCACGTCATCGACGTCTGGCAACGTCTCCAGCACCTCGACGACCTCGGGCAACGTGTCGAGCTCCACGTCGGGTAATGTTTCCAGCTCGACCTCGGGCAATGTGTCGAGTTCCACGTCAGGTAACGTGTCCAGCTCGACATCGGGTAACGTCAGCAGTTCGACGTCAGGCAATGTGACAAGCACCTCGAGTTCGTCGAGCAGTTCCTCGTCATCCAGCTCGAGCAGCTCCTCCTCCTCGTCGTCTTCGGGCGGCAGCGGTGGTTCGTCAGGTAGCTCTGGCTCGTCGAGCTCTTCCGGCTCAAGCTCCAGCTCCTCCGGTGGAAGCAATGGCGGGTCGAACGGCGGCTCTTGCTCGTCGTCGTCCTCCTCATCATCGAGCAGCAGCTCGTCCTCGTCAGGCGGGGCAACCAGCGGCGGGACCTCGACCGGTGACATGACCAGCAGCACCAGCAGCAGCTCGTCGTCGTCCAGCTCCTCGTCGTCCAGCAGCAGCGGCACCTCGGGTTCGACCGGCAGCACCAGCAGCGGGTCGTCAAGCTCAGGTTCGAGCTCAAGCTCGTCGAGCAGCGGCGGCACCACCAGCGGTGCGACCACCAGCGGCGCCACCTCGGGCGGAGAAGTGCCTGCTCCGCCGATGACCATCCTGTTCGGTCTGGCTGCGGCCGCGATCCTCGGGCGTCGCAAGTTCCTGGCCTGACGCGCGGCGTCAGCACACACATAAAGAGGGCGGCCTGTTTTGGGCCGCCCTTTTTCGTTCACCGATGTGCGAGAAACCGATCTAAGGCTGCTTTTGAATCCGCTGGCCGGCGGCTTGCCATGCGATAATGCCGCCTTCGAGATGGACCGCGGCCTCACCCGTCGCGGCTGCCAGCTCCTCGCCGGCAATCCCCGAACGTCTGCCCGAGCGGCAATAGAGCACCACCGCGCGCCCGTCTGACAGATCGAGCGCGGCGGGATCAAACGTGTCGAGCGGAATGTGCTCCGCGCCGGGGATGATGCCCTCGGCCACTTCCTCAGCCGTGCGCACGTCGATCAACCGGACTTGGCCCTTGCTGATCTGTGCGGCGAGCTGTTCCGGCGACACTCCCACCAGCGCGGCACCCCGGTGACCTGTGTCTACCGTCTCCGCCATTGCCAGCTCGAACCCGAACGGCGCAGAGGCGCCATCCCGCGCGCGATCTCCCTGCCTCTGCTCGCCGCTGCAGGCCAACACGGCCAGCATCAGCGGTCCAAGCGGCAACAGAACAGAGAGGCGGGCGCGGTTCATGCCATCACTATGCCGCAAGCTTGCGCAGAACGTAATGGAG
>JBJTTE010000313.1:0-2628 GCA_046080005.1 Erythrobacter sp. | reverse complement strand
GCCTGATCCTCAAGCCCGAAGGAATGGCGCAGCATCATCGCCGCCGAAAGGATCGTCGCCATCGGATTGGCCTTGCCCTGCCCGGCAATATCGGGCGCGCTGCCGTGGATCGGTTCATAGAGGCCGAAGGTGCCATGCGCGGTCTGGCGCTCGCCTAACGAGGCGCTGGGGAGCAGGCCGATGGAGCCCACCGCCGCGCTCGCCAGATCGGAGAGGATATCGCCGAACAGATTGCCGGTCAGCACCACGCCAAAGCGATCAGGGTGGCTCACGACCTGCATCGCGGCGTTATCGACATACATATGGTCGAGGGTGACTTGGGGGTATTCCGCCGCGATCTCGACCACCACGTCGCGCCACAACTGGCTGGTTTCGAGCACATTGGCCTTATCCACGCTGGTCAGCGGCAGGCCGGCACTCGCCGCCGCGCGGAAGGCCACATGGGCGATGCGGCGGACCTCGCTCTCGGCATAGGACATCGCGTCCCACCCCTCGCGCTCGCCATTATCCGTGACACGCTGGCCTTTGGCCCCGAAATAGACGTCCCCCGTCAGCTCGCGCACGATCAGCATATCGAGCCCGGCAGCAATATCCGCGCGCAGGGGCGACAGGCGTTCAAGCCCCGCAAACACCCGCGCGGGCCGCAGGTTGGCGAACAGGCCAAGGTGCTTTCTCAGGCCCAGGATTGCCTGCTCGGGGCGCAGGTGGCGCTCCAGCGCGTCGCAGGTGGGATCGCCCACCGCCCCGAACAGCACCGCATCCGCCTCTCGCGCGAGCGCCAGCGTTTCCTCCGGCAGCGGGTGACCGTGGCGGTGATAGGCCGCGCCGCCGACATCGGCGGTGGACAGCGACAGTCCGGGGAGCCCGAGCGCTTCGAGCGCGGCGACCGCTTCGGCGGTGACTTCGGGGCCGATCCCGTCGCCCGGCAGAACTGCAATCTTCATCGCTTCACGCGCCTTCTAACCGATCCGCGCCAACCGCTCGGTCAGCAACTCGCGCGCGCCCATAACATCACCCTTGCGGCCTGCAAGCAGGTAGTGCGCGAGTTGCCGCTCCAGCACCGCCAGCGCGGCCAGCTGGGTGGGGAGATCGGGGGCAGGCGGCGGCGCGGCCCCGCCATAGCCGAGCTCGTTCAAGAGCAGGGTCTCATAGGCGATCAGCCCGCTGACCCAGCCGCGTGCCGAAGGGGCAATGGCAATCGCATCGAGCAGTGCCTCCAGCGCAGCGTGGAGCGCGGGATAGGGCTGCCGCTCGGGCAGCGCCGCGGCGGTGAGCGCGCAGGCCCATTGGATCGCGGCGGCGGGGATTGGCTCGGTAATCAGCGCGGCGCCGGAATGCTCAAGTTCCAGCCGGGCAAAGGGCAATTGGCTGGCGCCGGGGCGCGTGGTGAACTCGGCAGCGACGCGGTTGCCCGGCACCATCACCGCGCGCATCTGCCGTCCACGCCCGCCCGCGACATAAGCGGCGATCAGGCCTTGGTCAGGGGTGAGCAGGCGCGCGATCGCCCCGGTTTCTCCCTGCGGGCGCGAGGCGAGCAGAATCGCGGGTGCGCGCGAGGTCATGCGCGCGGCCTGTCGCCTACTTCTTGGACTTGGCTTCCAGCGCCGCGAGCCGCGCTTCGAGCGCGTCGGCCTGTTCGCGCGCCTTGGTCGCCATCGCCTTGACGGTCTCGAACTCCTCGCGCGAAACAAAGTCGATCCCGCCAAAGGCTTCGCGCAGCCGCTCACGCGCGCTCTCGCGGGCCTCGCGGCTCATGCCCGCCATCGTCCCGGCAGCGCTGTTGGCGAGTTTGACGAGGTCGGCGATGATCGAGTTCTGGCTTTGCATATGACGCTATGTGGCGATGCCACCCGCGCTTGTCCAGACCCGCGCCGCGCTACAGCTTGACCCGCGTCTCCGCCCCGGTCGCGCCGCGATCACCCCCATCGGGATTGGCGACGAGGAACTGGTAATTGAGCAGCCCGGCAAAGCACAACCACGCGACGTAGGGCAGCAGCAGCAGCACGGCCACACGCCGGACGCGCAAGATGAAGCCAAGCGCGATCAGCAGGCTGGCGACGGCAAAGCCCAGCACCATCAGCCCCGCAGTCATGTCCTGCATCCCGAAAAACACCGCCGACCAGCTCTGGGTGACAAGGAAATGGATCGCAAAGACCAGCAGCGCGGCGACCCGCCCACGCGCGCCCCAGGCGCTCGCGACCATTGCCAGCGCGAGGCCGATCAGCACGAACAGCACGCTCCACACGATGCCGAAGGTTACCGGCGGGGGATAGATCGCAGGTTTCTCCAGTCCCGCAAACCACGGCGTATCCGGACCGCCCAGCTGTCCTGCTGAAAAGCCGATCAGCATCACCAGCGGCACCAAGACCAAGGCCCAGCGCAGAAAGCTCGCGCGCAATTGGGCGGGGGAAGCAAGGAAGTTCATCAATTCTCCCGTCTCGGGCTGGAATCAGGCCCGCGAACCGCGGAGCCGATACCAGAGGCAGGCGTGATCGCCAACTCAAGGCCTCAAATAGCGAAGCGGTAGGCCGACAAAGACGCCTCAAATAGCGCAGCGGTAGGCAGCCAAGAACGCCTCAAATAGCGCAGCGGTAGGCAGCCAAGAACGCCTCAAATAGCGCAGCGGTA
>JBJTTE010000312.1:0-7419 GCA_046080005.1 Erythrobacter sp. | reverse complement strand
TCCGCCTGCTCGATCCGCCGCTCCACGAATTCTTGCCCCACGCGGATGAGGAATTTGCTGAGCTGGCGGATGCGACCGGGCTTGGCGTCGATCACTTGAAGCGCCGCGCGGGCGAGCTGCATGAGTTCAATCCGATGCTCGGCCATCGCGGGTGCCGGCTCGGAATCACCTTTCCCGAAATTTACGCGATGCAGGCCCGCGCGATTTTCGAGGCGGCTTGCGCGGTCAAGACGGCCAGCGGCGAGGCACCGCTGCCTGAAATCATGATCCCGCTGGTGGCGACGAAGCGCGAGCTTGCGATTCTTCGCGCGCTCGTTGATCAGACTGCTGAAGCCGTATTCGCGGAAGTCGGCACGCGGGTCGAATATCTTGTCGGGACCATGATCGAACTGCCGCGCGCGGCGCTGATGGCGGGTGAGATTGCCGAGGAGGGGGCGTTTTTCTCGTTCGGCACCAATGACTTGACTCAGACCACACTGGGTGTATCGCGCGACGACGCGGCGCGGTTCCTGAGCGCATACGTGGACCGGGGAATCTTCCCGCGCGATCCCTTCGTCAGCCTTGATGTCGAAGGCGTCGGCCAGTTGGTTGAACTGGCGGCGGAGCGGGGCAGGGCGACGCGGCCTGACATCAAGCTTGGCATTTGCGGCGAGCATGGCGGGGATCCGGCCAGCATCGCCTTCTGCGAGGGTGTGGGCCTCGATTACGTCAGTGCCTCGCCCTACCGGGTACCTATTGCGCGGCTTTCGGCGGCGCAGGCGGTTTTGAACAAAGGCTAGGTTCCGGCCAGTGATCGCCGCCCGGTGAGGGTGATGATCTCGAAGCTCTCGGTGACCCTGCCGTCGTCCTTGGCGCGCTCAGCAAAGGCGGCGCATGCGCGGGCAAGGGCTGATTTACCGAGCGACGGAGCAGGCTTGGCAAGCGCATTGCCGAGGCCGCTATCGCGCAGATCCGCGATCAGACGATCAAGCGAGGCGTAGCGTACTGACAGTGTGTGGGTGTCAACCACCGGGTCCTTCCATCCTGCGCGCTGGAGCAGCCCCGGCGCTGCACGCGGGTCAACCATCGGATGCAGCCGCGCCGCCGGACGATCGGGCTCGGCCGCCAGCATCGCGGCGCGCAAGGCGGGAAGACTCTGCCCGCCGATAAAGTGAGCCATCGCAAGCCCGCCGGGCGAAAGCGCTGCACGCAAGTGGATCAAAGCGCCCGGCAAATCATTGACCGCATCAAGCTGACCAATGACCACAATAAGGTCGTGACCGCCGATGGGATAGGGCGCTTCAAGATCAACCTCAGCTGGCAGGGTCGTGGTCGCACCACCCTCAGGCCATAGGTTCGTCAACAGCTTGCCAGTCCAGTCGCCCAGCACCAGCGGGCGTGCCGGTGCAAAACGCAGGAAAGCAAGCCGCTCGATCGTATCCTCGATCATGTCCTCGACGATGAACCGGGCCGCGGCATGGTGTGCGGCGCGGCGCATCGCCCGGGCAAGACGGTTGGCCCGTCGCTGCGCGCTGAAAATATTGGGGATGGCCGAGGCTGTCATGCCGGTGCCCTGCCGCGCTTGCCAACACAGTGCAAGCCATGCGAAACTGGGGTCATGGCTTTGGTCGCTCAGCTTGCCCGACAGTTCTCGCCGTTGGTGGATCTGGTCTATCCGCCGCGGTGCGCTGCCTGCGGGGTGGCGATTGCCCGACAGGATGGGCTGTGCGTCGACTGCTGGAGCAAGCTCGAGGTTCCGCACGAGACCCGAATGGAAGGCCAATCCGTGCCGGTCTATGCGGCGACCTTTTATGACGAGACGTCGCGTAGACTTGTGCTCGCCTATAAGCACGGGGGCAAAATTGCCCTGTCGCGGTTGCTCGCAGGGCTCATCGCGGCTCGTCTGCCAGAGCCAGTGCCGGGCAGGGCACCGCCAATCCTGGTGCCCGTGCCGCTCCATCGCTGGCGGATGTGGAGCCGAGGGTTCAATCAGGCAGGGCTGCTTGTCCAGGAACTGGCACGAATGGGAAGGGGTGAGGCAGCGGTCGCAGCGCTCGTCCGGCACCGGCGTACACCGCAATTGGGCGGCCTAGGGCGCGAATCGCGCGAGCACGCGCTGCGCGGTGCGATCCGAATCAATCCTAGTCACACGCAGAGGCTCGCAGGGCGCGATGTGGTCTTGGTAGACGATGTGCTAACAAGCGGAGCGACAAGCCGAGCCTGCATCGCTGCAATTGCGGCAGCCAAGCCAGCCTCGATCGCAGTAGCGTGTTTTGCGCGGGTCGATGACGCACATCGCTTTGCTGATCTTCGAAAGGCAAGACCCCAACACACATAACGCCCGAGGCCTTTTGGACCTCGGGCGCCACGTGACGAAACGGTGCGGATCCACCCCAGCGGGCCAAGGCAGCGACCCCCTAAGTTCGCTACCGGAATCCAATCCCTATCGTTCAACCAGTCGCGCTGGCACCCCGCGGCCAGTATGCGGTCTGGTCACCCCCTGAACCCGACGCCGGTTGGTGCCATTGTTCGGTGGAGAACCCCTTGCGAAGGCTCGACCGTCGTCCTTCCACGCTCAGCGCAGAGCCGAAAGATAGAACCTGCAATTTCTATATTTTTTGCACACAGCTGTTGTGTGGATGCAACAATCATCGATTTTGCGGCGCTTCGACTCTACGGTTTCGAGAGAATTGCGAATTCTCTCGTCCGGCTCTTCAGGGTTGGGAGTGTGAGGCCACTGCCGGATTCGTATCGATGCCTGGCACCATTCCGGGGCAGTCGATTTGTGGTCTGGGCGAGGGCAACTGCTGTTGGCTTGAGCTCAGAAATTTGCACGAAACCGGGATTGCTGGCCTGGTTGGTCACTTGACGCTCACGTAAACGTAAGGTAGGGGTCAAGGCATGGCTACTGCTCCTGCACACTCTCCCGACACCGACCTCTCCGCCGAGACGCGGCGCAAGGGCGCCCATCTGGACCGACCGGATATCCATGAGCGCGAACAGTTCACGATTTCCGATCTCACTTCGGAATTCGGCTGCACCGCGCGTGCGCTGCGTTTCTACGAGGATGAAGGCCTGATCAGCCCAGATCGCATCAGCCTCACCCGGGTCTATTCCAAGCGCGACCGCGCCCGGCTCGCTTGGATTATGCGCGCAAAGAACGTGGGTTTCTCGCTGACCGAGATCCGCGAAATGATCGACCTCTACGATCTCGATGATGGCCGCGTCGAACAGCGCCGCGTCACCATCGCGAAGTGCCGTGCCCACATCGCCAAGCTGAAGGCGCAACGCGCTGATATTGATTCGTCGATCAACGAACTTACGGAATTCGTTTCTGAAATCGAAAAGCTTGACCTGCGCTAAGCTCACAAGACCCATCCACACCGCAAATTTCACCGCTCACTGAAGGGATCATGTGATGCCAACCTATACCGCGCCGACCCGCGATACGCGTTTCATCGTCAACGAACTCCTTGACCTGCCCAGCTTCGGTAACCTGCCGGGCTTTGAGCATGCCACACCCGACATGATCGAAACGGTCATCAACGAGGCTGGCAAGTTCTGCGCCGAGGTGCTGGCGCCGATCAATCAGGCGGGTGACGAGCACGGCTGCACCCGGCACGAGGACGGCTCGGTCACCACCCCTCCGGGCTTCAAGCAAGCCTACGAAGCCTATGTCGAAAGCGGTTGGGGCACGCTCGCCCAGCCCGAGGCATTCGGCGGCCAGGGCATGCCGCATGTGCTCGGCTTTGTCCTTGAGGAGTTTGCCGGTACCGCCAATCAGGCCTTCGCGATGTATCCGGGCCTTACCGCGGGTGCGATTTCGGCGATCCTTGCCAAGGGCTCGGACGATCAGAAAGCGACCTACGTGCCCAAGATGATTTCGGGCGAATGGTCAGGCACCATGAACCTCACCGAGCCGCATTGCGGGACCGATCTTGGCATGATCCGCACCAAGGCTGTGCCCAATGGCGATGGCTCTTACGCGATCACCGGCACCAAGATCTTCATCTCAGCCGGTGAGCATGACCTGACCAGCAATATTATCCATCTGGTGCTGGCCAAGACCCCGGGTGCACCGGATTCGTCCAAAGGCATCTCGCTGTTCATCGTGCCCAAGTTCATGCTCGACGAGAACGGTCAACCCGCCGCGCGCAATGGCGTGTCGTGCGGATCGATCGAGAAGAAAATGGGCATCCACGGCAATTCGACATGCCTGCTCAATTACGACGGCGCGACTGGCTACATGGTCGGAGAAGAGCATCAGGGCCTTGCTGCCATGTTTGTGATGATGAACGCAGCACGGCTTGGCGTTGGCATCTAGGGCTATGTTCAGGCTGAGGTCGCCTATCAGAACGCCGTTACCTATGCGGTTGACCGGCGTCAGGGCCGCGCGCTGACCGGCCCCGCCGATCCCGAAGCCAAGGCTGATCCGATCTTTGTCCACCCCGACGTGCGCCGGATGCTGATGGACGCCAAGGTGTTCACCGAGGCGATGCGAGCACTATGTCTGTGGGGCGCGCTGCAGGTCGATCTGACCCACAAGGCGCAGACCCCCGAAGAGCGCGAGGCGGCCGATCTCCTGATCGGGCTCATGACCCCTGTGATCAAGGGCTATGGCACCGACAAGGGCTATGACATCGCGACCAACATGCAGCAGGTCGATGGCGAGCACGGCTACGTCAAGGAATGGGGCATGGAACAGTTCGTTCGCGATAGCCGCATTGCGATGATCTACGAAGGCGCCAACGGGGTGCAAGCGATGGACCTGTGCGGTCGCAAGCTGGCGGCCGGTGGGGGCAAGGCGATCCAGGCCTTCTTCGCCATGATCGACGAGGAAATCGCTGCCGCCAAGCAAGTGCCCGAGCTGGTTTCGGTTGCGGAACGGCTCGACAAGGCGCTGGGCGAGCACAAGGCAGCGACCATGCGGTTCATGCAGAATGCGATGGCCAATCCCAACCATCTCGGCGCGGGCGCACACCACTACATGCACATCATGGGTATCGTTACGCTTGGCTTCTTCTGGCTGAAGATGGCCAAGATCGCCGTAGCCAAGATCGCGGGCGAACCAGACGACAAGGCGTTCTACGAGGCCAAGCTGGTCTCGGCGAATTACTATGCCGAGCGGTTCCTACCCGATGCCGGTGCCCTGCGGCGCAAGCTCGAAGCCGGAAGCGAATATATGATGAAGCTCCCTGCCGAGGCTTTTGCGACAGCTGCCTGATCCATTGCTGATTGCCAAATTGAGGGGGCCGTCCTGCGGGGTGCAGGGCGGTCCCTTTTTTCTCTGTCGTTCAATCCCGTACGTCATCTTCGGCGAGCACGAGGGTCACGCTGGCTCGTTGATCGCCGCCCCCATGATCGATGGAACAGGGCTAACCGAACCGCCCCATCATGCGCTGCGAGCCGACCTTAACCTGGAAAGATGAGGGTTGGGGCGAAGCGGCCGGACGTTCCCATTGACTTTGTGGGCGTGCCGGACCGGGCCGGACGCCGGGTCGTGCGAGGTTGGGCTTGGGATCGGGTGTGCTCGCCTCTGATGCCGGTTGGACGACAGGTTCTGCCTTCGGCAAGGGCTTCGGTTCTGGCGCTGGCGCTGGTGCGGTCACTTGCGTCTGGGGCGGGACTTCGTGTGGGGTCGTCGCAGGGGGCACGGCAGCGGGCTGCTGCTTTGGCTCGGGTGCAATCGGCGCTGGATGCGGCACCGACTCGACCGCAGTCGCGGTGGTCGGGCTGTCCTCGGGCGCGCTGCCAGCAAGGATCTTGGCCGCAACTTCCTCGATCGAACCAACCACCAACAGCGGCTGACCGCCAATGATCCCGACATTGGTCTGACCGTTCTCGGCTGAGCGCAACCACGCGACATTTTCAACCACCACGAGATAATCGCCACCGCGCGACGCGAGCTTGAGGAATTTCATGGTCGCCGTTTTCCCAACCGCAGCTCAACTGCCATACCGAAGATGACTATTGTTAACCCGAACCGGGTTAAGGAATCGGTCAATGCAAGATTAGCGGCGGGGCGGGGCAACCTCGTCGATCAGGCCCATCAGCGCTGCCCATGACTGGCGGTCTGCAACCGGGTGATAGGCGGGGTTGGGGTCACGCGTGGGAGTGAGCGGGTTGGTAAAGCCATGCTCCACTCCGGCAAAGGACATGAAGTGCCAGTCCGCCTGCACGGCATCCATTTCTTGCCAGAACCCGAGCACATCGGCGCGGGGCACCAACGAATCCGCATCGCCATGGCAGACAAGAATACGTGGGATGATCCGCTGTTGAGCGGGCAGGGGCGTGGCGAGCAAGCCATGAAAGCTCGCGACAAGCGCCAGATCAGCTCCATTACGGGCTAGCTCGAGGACCGCCATCCCCCCAAGGCAAAAGCCGATGGCCACCATGGGCAAGCCTGGAGTTACCTCGGCCAGGGTTGCCAGCGTGGCCTTCAGCCTTGCTCGCATCGCCAGCGGATCGGCGCGCAACCGCTCCATCGCGGCAAACGCACGTCCAGCATCATCTGGCGTATCGGGGCCATAGAAGTCGCCGATCAGCGCCACACATCCTGCCTCTGCCAGCGCCACAGCCTTTGCTTCGACACCGGGAGACGTGTTCATGAAGGTCGGAAACACCGCTACTGCGGCGCGCGCTGTCCCAGAGGGACGCGCCAGCCATCCGGTCAGCGGCGTTGCCCCATCGGCATAGGCAAGACGTTCCAACGCGCTCATTCGACCGGCAGAAAATCGGGGACCGACAGGTACCGCTCGCCCGTGTCATAGTTGAACCCGAGCACGCGGGAACCGGGCTGCAGCTCCGGTAGCTTCTTGGCAATGGCTGCAAGCGTCGCACCGCTTGAAATGCCGACCAGCATTCCCTCATCGCGTGCCGCGCGGCGGGCCATTTCTTTGGCGTCTTCAGCATCGACCGTGATCGCCCCGTCGATAGCATTGGTGTGCAAGTTACCAGGAATGAACCCCGCGCCAATGCCCTGGATCGGATGTGGGCCCGGTTGGCCGCCATTGATCACAGGTGAGAGCGCAGGCTCCACCCCATAGGCCTTCATCATCGGCCAGTGCTTCTTGAGCTCTTCGGCGCAGCCAGTGAGATGGCCGCCGGTACCCACCCCGGTAATCATCGCATCAATCGGCGAATCAGCGAAATCGGCAAGAATTTCGAGCGCGGTTGTGCGGGCATGCACTGCGGGGTTGGCGGCATTGTCAAACTGGCTCGGCATCCATGCCCCGGGGGTCTCCTCGACCAGCTGCTGCGCCCGCTCGATCGCCCCGCGCATGCCCAGCTCACGCGGCGTAAGGTCGAAGCTGGCGCCATAGGCGAGCATCAGACGGCGGCGCTCGATCGACATCGATTCGGGCATGACGAGAAAGAGCCGGTAACCTTTGACCGCTGCCACCATGGCAAGGCCGATCCCGGTGTTGCCGCTGGTCGGCT
>JBJTTE010000311.1:0-2566 GCA_046080005.1 Erythrobacter sp. | reverse complement strand
AGCGGCGGATCGAGCAGGCGAATGGTGCACGGAAGCCCGGCCATCACTTCAAAAATCGCGGCGAAATCAGCGCGCTGTTCGGGCAGCAGCTTGTCGAGCGCGCGGCGGCGGCCGGCCTCGTCATCGGCAAGAATCATCTGGCGCACCAGAGAGATACGCGAGGCTTCGAAGAACATGTGTTCAGTGCGGCACAGGCCAATTCCCTCCGCCCCGAACTGGCGTGCCATGCGGCAGTCGCCCGGCGTCTCCGCATTGGTGCGCACCTTCATCCGGCGCACGCCATCAGCCCAGACCATCAGCGTGCCAAAATGGCCCGCCAGCTCCGGCTCGACCGTGGGGACGATCCCGAGCATCACCTGCCCTGTCGCCCCGTCGAGCGTAATCGCTTCGCCTTCCTTCAGCTCGGTCGCGCCGATCCGCAGCGAGCGCGAGGCACGGTCGATGAACACCGCCCCCGCACCCGACACACACGGACGACCCATGCCGCGGGCCACCACCGCCGCGTGGCTGGTCATCCCACCGCGGGCAGTCAACACGCCCTGCGCCGCGTGCATCCCGTGAATGTCTTCGGGACTGGTTTCGACCCGCACCAGAATCACCTTCTCGCCGCGCCCCGCCCATTGCTCGGCGGTATCGGCATCCAGCACGATCTTGCCCGCCGCCGCGCCCGGTGATGCGGGAAGCCCGCTGGTCAGCACATGGCGCTCGGCGCTGGGATCGAGGGTCGGGTGGAGCAATTGATCCAGCGCCATCGGATCGACCCGGCGCACCGCTTCGCGTTCATCGATCAGGCCCTCGCCGACCATATCGACCGCCATCCTGAGCGCAGCCTTTGCGGTGCGCTTGCCCGAGCGCGTCTGGAGCATCCACAGCGTGCCACGTTCTACCGTAAATTCAATGTCCTGCATGTCCTTGTAATGAAGTTCCAGCAGGTCGAACACGCGCGCCAGCTCGATGTAGGCGTCCGGCAGCGCCTCTTCCATCGAGAGCGGCTTGGCATTGGCCGCCTCGCGCGCAGCCTTGGTCAGATATTGCGGCGTGCGAATCCCCGCGACCACATCCTCACCCTGGGCATTGATGAGATATTCGCCAAAGTATGCCCGCTCGCCGGTCGCAGGATCGCGGGTAAAGGCCACCCCGGTGGCGCTGGTCTCGCCCATATTGCCGAATACCATCGCCTGCACGTTGACCGCGGTGCCCCAGTCAGCCGGAATGTCGTTCAAGCGGCGGTAGACCTTGGCCCGGTCCGAATCCCAGCTATCAAACACCGCCCGGATCGCGCCCCAAAGCTGCTCGGTTACATCCTGCGGAAAGGGCTTGCCGAGTTCATCGGCGACAATGCCCTTGTATTCCCCCACCAGCGCCTGCCAATCCTCAGCCGCCATCTCAGTATCACTGTAGAAGTCCTTGTCTTCCTTGGCGATCTCTAGAGATTCCTCAAACAGGCCATGATCGAGACCAAGCACCACGTGAGAATACATCTGGATGAACCGGCGATACGAATCCCAGGCGAAACGCGCGTCCCCCGAGGACTGGGCGAGGCCTTCGACCGTCGCGTCATTGAGGCCGAGGTTGAGCACGGTGTCCATCATCCCCGGCATCGAGACCCGCGCGCCCGAGCGAACCGACACAAGCAGCGGGTCAGCCGCATCGCCAAACCGCTTGCCCACGCTCGCTTCAACATGGGCCAGCGCCGTCGCCACGGCATCGCGCAGGCTGTCGGAGAACCCGGCGCCGTCGCGCAGATAGGCGATGCATTCCTCGGTGGTGATGGTGAAGCCCGGGGGCACCGGCAGGCCGATGCTCGCCATTTCGGCGAGATTGGCACCCTTGCCGCCAGCAATGGTCTTGTCCTTTTGACGCGGGTCAGAATGGTCCGCCGCACCTCCGAATACATAAACCGTCTTCAATGTCATGGCAGTTCCTGTATCATCTGTTACCCGGACAAAGTTGACACCGTGTCCGCATCAAAACGCAATCTCACCCCATGATTTTCCACGCTTTTGCAAGGCGGACGGACAGGGGAGAGGGGTCTTTCATCCCTCGATCCGGCTGAAATCAGCAACCTGGTGGACGGCATCACGAAACCGCGTCAGCAAGGCAAGGCGAGCCTCTCGCTTGTCCTTATTTGGGTCGTTGACGGTCACCTCTTCAAAGAACCGGTCGATGGGAGCGCGCAAGGTGGCGAGCGCTGCCATGGCATCGGCGAACTTCTCGTCGGACACCGCTTGCACGGCCAGCGGGGCAGCGGCGTTGAGCGCGTCGATAAGCGCCTTTTCGGCCGGTTCGGGGGTGTAGGAAAGGGCTGCACTATGTGCATCCGTCATGCCAGCGGAGGCTGGCATCTCGGGCGCTGATGCGTCGCCGCCTAAGGCCCCAGCTTTCGCTGGGGTGACGGGATAGTTCTCCTTCTTGAGGATATTCGCCGCGCGCTTGTAGCCTGCGAGGAGGTTGGTGCCGTCCTCGGTGGTGACAAAGGCTTGGAGCGCATGGACGCGGGCGAGCAGGCGGACGAGATCGTCCTCTCCGCCGAGCGCGAAGACCGCGTCGATCAGATCATGGCGGA